>DATEFR010000730.1:0-4970 GCA_035280545.1 Burkholderiaceae bacterium
GGTGTTCTCCTGATCGTCAGGACGTTCTCTCTCGTCAAAGCGTGAATTGTCCGGGCCAGATCCAGAGCATCGCGACCGTCATCGTCACGTAGCGCGCGAACTTGCCGATCGCCATGTACAGCACGCACGGCCAGAACGGCAACTTGAGCCAGCCCGCGACCGAGCACAGCGGATCACCGACGATCGGCAGCCACGACAGCAGACAAGCTTTCGCGCCGAAGCGCCCGAGCCAGCGCAGGGCGCGCGAATTGGGCTCGTGGTGCTTGACCCGCACGTAGGCCAGTTCGACGCCGTAGCCTATCCACCAGTTGACGGCACCGGCCGCCGTGTTGGCGGCGGTCGCGATGAGCACCGCGGGCCAGAACAGCTCCGGGTTCAACTTGACCAACCCGAACACCGCCGGCTCGGAGCCCAGCGGCACCAAGGTACCCGACACGAATGCGACGACCGCGACCGTGGTGAGGCCGAACTTCGGCAACGCCAACGCCGCGAGCAACGATTCGAACCAGGCCTCCATGCGCAGACATTATCGACAGCACTGCGCCCGAGGTTGCATGGGGATGTACGCCTCGACGCGCCGCTATACTGTGCCTCCTTTTTCAGCAGGCAGCTTCCCCTCTTCCCCATGTTCATCGGCCCCATCGCGCTGCCGAACCGGCTGTTCGTCGCCCCGATGGCCGGGGTCACCGATCGGCCGTTCCGCAAGCTGTGCAAGCGCCTAGGCGCCGGCTACGCGGTCAGCGAGATGGTGACCTCGCGCAAGGACTTGTGGAACAGCCTGAAGACCAGCCGCCGCGCGAACCACGACGGCGAAGCCGCCCCGATCGCGGTGCAGATCGCCGGCACCGACGCGCCGATGATGGCCGAGGCCGCGGCCTACAACATCGACCGCGGCGCGCAGATCATCGACATCAACATGGGCTGCCCGGCCAAGAAGGTCTGCAACAAGTGGGCGGGCTCGGCGCTGATGCAGGACGAGCGGCTCGCGCTCGAGATCGTCGAGGCGGTCGTCGCCGCGTGCGCGCCGCGCGGCGTGCCGGTCACGCTGAAGATGCGCACCGGCTGGAGCGCATCCGGCCGCAATGCGCTCTCGATCGCACGCGCCGCCGAGTCGGCCGGCATCGCGATGGTCACGGTGCACGGCCGCACGCGCGAGCAAGGCTACAAGGGCCGCGCCGAACACGACACGGTCGCCGAGATCAAGGCGAGCCTGCGCATCCCGGTCGTCGCGAACGGCGACATCGCGTCGCCCGAGAACGCGCGCGACGTGCTGGCGCGGACCGGTGCGGACGCGATCATGATCGGCCGCGCCGCACAGGGCCGGCCGTGGATCTTCCGCGAAGTCGCGCACTTCCTCGAGACCGGCGAGCACCTGCCGCCGCCGGCGACGCGCGAGGTCAAGGGATGGCTGCTCGAGCACCTGCACGACCACCACGACCTCTACGGCGAATACGCCGGCGTGCGCAGCGCGCGCAAGCACATAGCCTGGGCCGTGCGCGAGCTGCCCGGCGGCGAAACGTTCCGTGCGCGCATGAACCTGATCGAGCAGGCCGACCAGCAGGTGCGTGCGGTGGCCGAGTGGTTCGACGAACTGGCCGTGCAGCATCCGTTGCTGCCGAGAATCCAGGCCGCGGCGGCCAACGATGCGCTCGACGATGCCGACGCCGAAGCCGCATGCGACGCGCCGGCCGCATCGCGACGACAACAACAAGCATGAGCAAAAAACACATCGAAGAGTGCATCCGCGACAGCCTGGAAACCTACTTCAAGGATCTGCGCGGTGTCGAGCCGACGGCGATGTACGAGATGATCCTCGGCGTCGTCGAGAAGCCGCTGCTGGAGGTCGTGATGAAGCACGCCGACGGCAACCAGAGCCGCGCGGCCGACTGGCTGGGCATCAACCGCAACACGCTGCGGCGCAAGCTGCTGGACCACAAGTTGATCAAATGACGACCGCCCTTCTCTCCGTCTCGGACAAAACCGGCGTGCTCGAGCTCGCGCGCGAGCTGCACACGCTGGGCGTCCGTCTGCTGTCGACCGGCGGCACCGCGAAGCTGCTCGCCGACGCCGGCCTGCCGGTCACCGAGGTTGCGGAGCACACCGGCTTTCCGGAAATGCTAGACGGCCGCGTGAAGACGCTGCACCCGACAATCCACGGCGGCCTGCTCGCGCGGCGCGACGTCCCCGCGCACATGCAAGCGCTCGCCGCGCACGGCATCGCGAACATCGACCTGCTGGTCGTCAACCTCTACCCGTTCGAGGCGACGGTCGCGAAGCCGGGCTGCACGCTGGACGACGCGATCGAGAACATCGACATCGGCGGCCCGGCGATGGTGCGCTCGGCGGCGAAGAACTGGAAGGACGTCGCCGTGCTGACCGACGCGTCGCAATACGCTGGCGTGCTCGCCGAGCTGAAAGCCGCGGGCGAGGTCAGCCGCGCGACCAAGTTCGCACTCTCGGTGGCGGCCTTCAACCGGATCTCGAACTACGACGCCGCGATCAGCGACTACCTGTCGTCGCTGAACCTCGCCGACGGCACGCGCGCCGAATATCCGGCGCAGAGCAACGGCCGCTTCGTCAAGCTGCAGGACCTGCGCTACGGCGAGAACCCGCACCAGAGCGCGGCGTTCTACCGCGACTTGCACCCTGCGCCCGGCTCGCTCGTCACCGCGAAGCAGCTGCAGGGCAAGGAGCTCTCGTACAACAACATCGCCGACGCCGATGCGGCGTGGGAGTGCGTGAAGAGCTTCGACCGGAGCGACGCGCCGGCCGCCTGCGTGATCGTCAAGCACGCGAACCCGTGCGGCGTCGCGCTCGGCACGGACGCCGCCGAGGCGTACACGAAGGCGTTCAAGACCGACCCGACCTCGGCCTATGGCGGCATCATCGCGTTCAACTGCGAGCTCGACGGCGCCGGCGCCGCGCTGGTCGCGAAGCAGTTCGTCGAGGTGCTGATGGCGCCCGGCTTCACGCCCGAAGCGCTCGCGGTGTTCGCCGCCAAGCCGAACACGCGGGTGCTGCAGATCGCGCTGCCGGCCGATCCGGCGCAGCGCGGCCGCAATGCGCAGGACGTCAAGCGCATCGGCTCGGGCCTGCTGATCCAGAGCGCCGACAACCGCGAGCTCACCCGCGCCGAACTGAAGGTCGTGACGGTGAAGCCGCCAACGCCCGAGCAGCTCGATGACCTGCTGTTCGCGTGGAAGGTCGCGAAGTACGTGAAGAGCAACGCGATCGTGTTCTGCGGCAGCGGCATGACGCTGGGCGTCGGCGCCGGGCAGATGAGCCGGGTCGACTCGGCGCGCATCGCCGGCATCAAGGCCGGCAACGCCGGGCTGTCGCTGCAAGGCTCGGCAGTCGCGAGCGACGCGTTCTTCCCGTTCCGCGACGGGCTGGACGTCGTGATCGACGCCGGCGCGTCGTGCGTGATCCAGCCCGGCGGCTCGATGCGCGACGACGAGGTGATCGCCGCGGCCAACGAGCGCGGCATCGCGATGGTCCTCACCGGCGTCCGACACTTCCGCCACTGAATGTGACGCTGCCCGAAGCCGCCGGCCTTGCGCTCGCCGCCCTCGCCCGCCTGATCACAGGCGCGCAAGGCCATTGGCGCGGCGCACCGCCGAAGGCCGAGCAGCGCATCTACTTCGCGAACCACCAGAGCCATTTCGACTGGGTGTTGATCTGGGCCGCACTGCCGCGCGAGTTGCGCGCCGTGACCCGGCCGATCGCGGCGCGCGACTATTGGACCTCGAGCAAGCTGAAGCACTGGATCACGCGCGAGATCTTCAACGCGGTCTACGTCAGTCGCCAGCGCACCGATGACGAAGATCCGCTGGAGCCGCTGATGGAAGCGCTGCGTCACGGCGACTCGCTGGTGATCTTCCCCGAGGGCACGCGCGGCAACAAGGCCGATCCGGCAGCGTTCAAGGCCGGGCTGTTCCACCTGGCCGAGGCGTTTCCCGACGTGCCGCTGATCCCGGCCTGGATAGACAACGTGCAGCGCGTGATGCCCAAGGGCGAGGTCGTGCCGGTGCCCATCCTGTGCTCGGTGAGCTTCGGCGCGCCGCTCGCGCTGCAGGCGGGCGAAGAGAAGCGCCCATTCCTGGAGCGCGCCCGCGGCGCCGTGATGGCGCTGCGCGCGGTGCACGCCTGAAGCCACGCTGGACGACGACATGGGCGCGCTTCGCAATCTGACCGTCTCGCAGCAGATCGGACTGCTGTTCGTGGCGCTGTTCGGCGTGCTGGTCATCGTCACCGCGATCGCCGTCGGCCGCACGTTGCGCGACTTGAGCGACGAGCAGCTCGCCGCGCACGAGCAGTTCAAGCGCGACCTGCGCGCGATCTGGATCGGCGCGGTGCTGTTCTGGATCGCGTGGATCGCCGGCGGCATCGTCTCGACGCTGCTGTTCGGCACGGTCTCGTTCCTCGCGCTGCGCGAGTTCGTCACGCTGACCCACACGGTACGCGGCGACCACCGCAGCCTGCTGCTCGCGTTCTTCGTCGTGCTGCCGCTGCAGTACGTGATCGTCGCGACCGAGCATTTCGACATCTTCAGCGTATTCGTCCCGGTCTACGTGTTCCTCGCGATCCCGGTGATCAGCGCTCTGGGCAACGACCCGAAGCGCTTTCTCGAGCGCACCGCCAAGATCCAGTGGGGCGTCATGGTCTGCGTCTACGGGATGAGCCACGCGCCGGCGCTGCTGCTGCTGGACCTGCCCGACTACCGGGACCGCGGCGCTTTCCTCGTGCTCTATCTCGTGCTGGTCGTCGCGGTCGCGCAGATCGCGCAGGAGACCGCCTCGCGCCGGCTGCGGCGCCGACCCGTCGCGCGCGCGATCAGCCGCTCGTTCTCGTGGCGCGCGTGGGGCCTGGGCATGCTGGCCGGCGGCATCCTCGGCGCGGCGCTGTACTGGGCCACGCCGTTCAAGCCGATCCCGGCGCTGGTCGCCGCGCTGATCGCCGGCGGCGGCGGC
>DATEFR010000731.1:0-2756 GCA_035280545.1 Burkholderiaceae bacterium
GCCCACGGTGGCCGAGCTCTATCAAGGTTCGCTCAGCGCCGGCGCGGTCGTCAACAACGATCCGAACCTGAAGCCCGAGAAGTCCTGGACCGGCGAGCTGACGGCCGAACGCGACATCGGCAACGGATCATGGCGCGCGACGCTGTTCCACGAGCGCACCGCCGATGCGCTGTATTCGCAGACCAACGTCACGGTGACGCCGAATGTCACGAACATCCAGAACGTCGATGCGATCCGCACCACGGGCCTGGAACTCGCCGTGCAGGCCCGCAACGCCGTCATCGCGGGACTGGACCTGAGCGCGAGCGTCACCTATGCCGACTCGATCATCACGCGAAACGACAAGTTCCCGGCCAGCGTCGGCCATTGGCAGCCGCGCGTTCCGAGATGGCGCGCGACGCTGCTGACGACCTACCGGCCCGACGACGCCTGGGCTTTCAGCGCCGGCCTGCGCTACAGCGGCCGCCAGTACGGCACGCTGGACAACTCCGACCCCAACGGCTTCGCGTACACCGGCGTCAGCAGTTTCCTCGTGGCCGACGTACGTGTGCAATATCGCGTCGACAAACACTGGGTCGCCAGCGCCGGCATCGACAACCTCGGCAACCGGACCTACTGGGCCTTCCACCCCTATCCACAACGCACCTTCAACGCGGAGATTCGCTATGACTATTGATCTGACGAGGCGCGCGGCCTGCGCCGCCCTGCTCGCATGGTTCGCTCACGCTGGCGCCCAGGCACACGGGTACACCGCGGGCGATGTGCACATCGGCCATCCGTATGCGACACCGAGCGTGCCCGGCGCCAGGAACGGCGCCGCCTACATCGCGAGCCTGGAGGCGCAGAAGGCGGACCGCCTGCTGCGCGTGAGCACGCCGGTCGCCGAGCGCGCCGAACTGCACACGATGAGCGTCGATGCGGGCGGCGTGATGCGCATGCGTGAAGTCGGCGACCTCCCGCTCACCCCGGGCACGCCGATCAAGATGCGCCCCGGCGAAGGCCCGCACTTCATGCTGATGGGGTTGAAGCAGCCGCTGAAGGAAGGCGACAGCTTCCCGATGACGCTGGAGTTCGAGCGCGGCGGCAAGGTCGAGGTCAAGGTGGTGGTGCAGGTGCCGAAGGGGGACGCGGCTGGTACCGCCGAGCACAAACACTGACGCATCAAGGCTTGCACTTCCCGGTGATCGCCGCGTGCACGACGAACGGTGCCGCGAAGATCCCCGCAAGCGGAACCGGCCCGATCTTCGGCGGGTCGTGTTTCAACGCATCGGGGCGTAGGCAACCGGGCGCTCCGGCTTCGGCCGCGGCGGCGGCGAACACCTGATCGCGGCTGGGGCGTGGCGTGTCGATCTCCTGGCCGGCGGCTTCGGCCTGTTGGCGGACGGCGCCCTTGCTTTGCGCGATGGCCGAACGCATGACACGGTCGCTGAGATCCAGCGGCGCCGGCGCGGCGGCCGCCGTGACCGGTGACTCGGCGCTCGAGGGTTCCACGGCGGGGACCGAGGGTGCCCGTCGCTCCGAATTTGTGGGCGCGGCTCGTCGCGTGCTGCTGCTGGCCGTGACGGCCTTCGATGCCGGCGTGGCCGCGGGCGGCGGCTCGGCCAGCAACGGGGAGAGCCGCGGCGGCGGCTCTCGCGGCAGCAAGACCACGATCGAGGCCGTCCTGGGCACTGCATCGTCGCGAGTTCCGGGTGATCCACGCAGCAGCAGATGCACGAAGCCCGATGCAATCAGCGCCGCCAGCAGCGCTGCGCCGGCACGAATCGAGCTCGAAGAGCCCCGGTATCGTCCCGCAGCATCCCGGCGCTCGACGTGTAAGACGAGCGCGTGGGCCATCGCCTCAGCGCGCCAGCTGCTTCAGCGCCAGCTTGATCCCGTCGCTGACGCCTACGTCGGCCGGCAGTGCCTTCAGCGCGGCGCTGGCCTCGCGGTCGCTGTAGCCCAGCGCGACCAGCGCCTGCAGGATGTCGCCCTGCGCGCTGTTCGCGACATGCGTGGGCGCGGCGATGGCGTCGCCGAGCTTGCCCTTGAGCTCGAGCAGCAGACGCTCGGCGGTCTTCTTGCCGATGCCGGGCACTTTCACCAGGCGGCCGCTCTCCTGCAGGCTCACGGCCTGCGCGAGCTCGGTGACGCTCAGGCCCGACAGGATCGCGAGCGCCGTGCGCGGGCCGACGCCGGAGATCTTCACGAGCTGGCGGAAGGTCGCGCGCTCGTCGTGGGTCAGGAAGCCGAACAGCACCTGCGCGTCCTCGCGCACGACGAAGTGCGTCAGCAAGGTCACGCGCTCGCCCAGCGATGGCAGGTTGTAGAAGCTGCTCATCGGCACGTCGACCTCGTAGCCGACGCCATTGACGTCGATCAGCAGTTGCGGGGGCGACTTTTCCGCGAGGGTGCCGGTGATGCGTCCGATCATGCCGCGATTATCGCGGCGCGATCCGCGGCCAGCCGATGGCTATGAACGCCTGAACAGTCCCAGCCGCTGCGCTTCGAGCGCCGCCTCGGCACGCGAGCTGACGTTGAGCTTGCGGTAGATCTGCTTCACGTAGTCGGCGATCGTGTGGCGCGACAGGTTCAACTGCACGCCGATCTCCGGCAGCGTGAAGCCCTTCGCGACGCGCAGCAGCACCTCGTTCTCGCGATCGGTCAGCGAGACGTGCGGGATGTTGGCGGCGCGCGTCTGCTCGCGCGTCTGCGCGGCGAAGTGCGACAGCACGCGGCGCGCGATCGACGGGCTCAGCGGCGGCTCGCCCTGGCTC
>DATEFR010000732.1:0-19924 GCA_035280545.1 Burkholderiaceae bacterium
CGACGTTGCAAATGTGGCGGTGCGGTCGGGGTCGCGAGACCCCGGCCATCCGACCGACAGAGTGCCGCATGGGCAGCTCTCCGTTCCTCGCCCGCCCTCGATCAGAACTTGACGTCGCCGTGGATCACCCGCGGAGCGTCGGTCACTACCGGCTTGTCACCGATGTAGACGGTCAAGGTCGAGTCCGATGGATCCAGCAGGCTGGCGGCGGTCGGCAGCGTGAGGCCTGAGGGCAGGCCGACGCCGGCAGCGGCGCACACGCTCGGGTCCTTCTTCGCGAAGCGGATCTCGCGGTCCAGCCACTTGGCCAGCATCTGCGACGAGCCGTTGGCGACACGGCCCAGCACCTAGTCGAACGGGATCACGAAGGCCGGCACGTAGCGCGAGTCAAGCGTCTCGCAGCTCACCTTCTCGTTCGTCAGACGCGACACGCACGTGCCGGGGATGCCCCAAAGCTCCCCGAAGCCGCCGTACTGCAGCACGGTCGCGCTTCTGCGCAGCCTGCTGATGACACGTCGACATCCTCTCGGGCGCGTGCAGACAGCCGAAGGTCCCCGCGCTTCGGCCACCTGCAAGACCTCGACAAGCTCGAAGAAGATCTGCCCAAGTGAAGAAGGCGAAGCCGGCGGGAACAGGCATCCCGGATGAACCACCGCGATCATTGATCGCCGCAGCGCCCCGGTTGCTCGGGTCGCGGCTCGAGAACGCTGCACTCACTGCGTGCTCAGTACGAAGCCTTGCTTCGTGGCGGGAGGCGTCAGCCTACTTTGGGCCGATGCAGCGCGCAGAGCTTGTTCCCGTCGGGGTCGCGCACGTACGCCAGGTGCATCGCGCCGAGCTTGCCTTCGCGCAAGCCAGGTGGTTCTTCGATGGAAGTACCCCCATGTGCGACCGCTACATCGTGGAACCGCTGAACTTGCTCGGGCGAGTTGCACTTGAACCCTATCGTGCCCCCGTTGGCAAAACACGCTGACTCTCCGTTGATGGGCTCGCTGATGCAGAACGTGTCGCCGTCGTGTCTGTAGAAGAGGCGGTTCTGCCCGGTGCTGTTCTGATTGCGCAGCGGCTCGCCTGCGCCCAGTGCGCCGAGCACCGCGTCGTAGAAACGCTTCGAGCGCTCGATGTCGTTCGATCCGACCATCACATGGCTGAACATTCAAATGTCTCCGGTGGCTTGATTGATACAGGGCAAGCTGATGGTAGCGCCCCATGCCGCCTTGCTTGTTCAAGCGCGACGAGACCGAGGATGCTCGGCCTCCGAACATGCGATGCTCCGGCATCAGCGCCGCGGTGCGGAGCGCTCTCGCCTCGGATGGTCGAAAACGCGATCAGCGGGTCGAGGCGAAAGCCACTTTCCGCCGCGTAGCAATAGCGCTCGTTGGGACCTCGACTTCGATGAAGTGCGCGACGCAGCGCCGGCACCGAGCCCGTCCCCTCAAAAGTTCGCCCACTCCTCCGCGGTCCCGGTCTTCAGCGCCGAGGTTTCATTCGACGGGCTGATCACCGGCCGCGTCTTGGCCGCGAAGTCTGGGCGAACGACATTCTTGACATGATCCGCCGCTCGACGCGGGACCGGCTTGGGCAACGAAGCCGGAGCCGACGCCTGAGCAGGCGTTGCATTGGGGGAGGCGGAGGCCAACCGAAACACCGCCACCGTCTGCACCAGCGCTTCGGCTTGCGTCTTCAGGCTCTCGGCCGCGGCCGCGCTCTCTTCCACCAGTGCCGCGTTCTGTTGCGTGACCTGGTCCATCTGGCCGACCGCCCCAGCCACCTGGGACACGCCGGCGCTCTGCTCGGCACTCGCGGCGCTGATCTCGCCCATGATGTCGGTCACGCGCTTGATCGAACCAACGATCTCGGCCATGGTCGCACCGGCCTGGTCGACCAGGGCCGAACCCTGTTCGACGCGCTCGACGCTGGCGGTGATCAGTGCCTTGATCTGCTTGGCGGCCTCGGCGCTGCGCTGCGCGAGGTTGCGAACCTCGGTCGCCACGACGGCGAAACCGCGGCCCTGCTCGCCGGCCCGCGCCGCTTCCACCGCCGCATTGAGCGCCAGGATGTTGGTCTGGAACGCGATGCCGTCGATCACGCCGATGATGTCGGCGATCTTCTTCGAGCTGTCGTTGATGCCCTTCATGGTGTCGACGACCTGGCTCACGACCTCGCCACCCTTGATCGCGACAGTGCTCGCGCCGAGTGCGAGCTGGTTGGCCTGCCTCGCGTTGTCGGCGTTCTGCTTGACGGTCGAACCCAGCTGCTCCATCGAGGCCGCGGTCTCTTCCAGCGCCGACGCCTGCTCCTCGGTACGCTGGCTGAGGTCGTTGTTGCCTTGCGAGATCTGGCTCGACGCGGCGGCCACCGACTCGGAGTTCTGGCGCACGTGGCTGACCACCTTCACGAGGCTGGACTGCATCTCCAGGAGGTTCGCCATCAGGCTAGTGCTGTCCCCCGGCCTCAGATCGACACGCGCGGTGAGATCCCCCTGCGCGACGGCGCGCGCCAGATCGGCTGCAGCGCCCGGTTCTCCGCCCAGCTGGCGGCTCAGGTTGCGCACGATCAACGCGGCCGTCAGAACCCCCACGGCCACGACGATGGCACCCAGGACCCAGATCGCCAGAGTCATGCCGGCAACCTGTGCCTCGGCTTCGTCAGCCGATTGCTTCATCAGTTCGCTCTGGAATTTCAGGAAGTCGTCGAGCGCCGCAAAGTAGGCCTGTTGCGCCGGCCGGACCTCGCTGATCAGCATCACCTTGGCATCCTCGGACTTGCCGGCAGCCACGAGCCCAGTGAACTGGCCCTGCAACGGGGCGTACCTGCCTCGTGCTTCGACGACCTTGGCCAGCGCCGCCTTGCCCTTGTCGGTCGTGATCTGCGGACGGAGCGTCTCCAGGCGCTGCGCGTTCGCGTCTCGCGCTGCATCCACCTTCGCCAACTCCTTCTTGATGTCCGCCGCGTCGGTCAGGATGACCATGTTGCGCATCGATCGTGCGATCTGGTTGACGTCGCCCTTGATGTCGTTGATCAACTCGACCTTCGGCACCCGGTCGTTGACCACCAGCTTGAGAGACTGCTGCACGGCGCCGACCTTGATCAGCGAGGTGGCACCCATGATCAGCATCAGCAGAACCAGGATGCCGAATCCGAGCGAGAGACGGGTGGAGACCTTGAGCTTGTCCATGGGGCGGATCCTCGTGATGCCCGAGCGCGGCGATGGCTCGACCAAACCCCATCGACGGCGCTGGAACGAGCTGCTGGATGTCGATCAGGATCGACGTGCAGTCCTCGACCGCGCCGGTGAAGCCGAGGAAGATGTCGGTCTCACGCCAACTGATGGCGGGCGTGGGCCGTGTGCCTGACTTCGGTCGGACCCGCTTGCCTTTTGAGCAGGCTTCATTGATTCACGAAGTCAGCGTTCCCTGAATCGACAGTGCGCCCGCAGGGGACGTCCGCTTCTATGGGGACAGGCACTTGGAGATCACCTGCGGTGGTCGATCCGCCAAGCACGTCCCGCCATCGCAGCATGAGCAGCGGCCTCAGGGCCGCGCCGGTGACGGTTAAGATTTCGCCATGACACCAAATGCCACGAATGGGCCCGCTGAGATCGACACGACCGCCGCGCTGCATGAACCCGGCTTGTGGCGCGACAAGGGATGGACCGCACGCGTCATCAAGAACGAAGACGACGATGGGTGGGCCGTCGAGATGATCAAGGACGGCGAGCCCGAGCCAGCGCTGGTCGGCCCCTGGACGATGGGACGCGACAAGAAGAATCCCAAGCCGCTGGATGTGTCGGCGTTCAACACCCTGGTCAAAACCGCCTCGGAAGTGCTGCGCCGCCATGAGCAGCATTTGCATGCGCTGCACCACCGGAGCGTTACGGTGAACGCGCCGTCCGGGCGCATCGATGTCACGCTCGACATCGTGCTTGACGAAGACGATCCCCATGCCGTCCTGGCCGCGTACGATGCCGCCGGAGGGCCGCTCGCCCGCGTGCGCGTCGGCGCTGGGTTCAAACTGAATGCTTCGAGCGCCGGAGCGTGGGTCGACAACGAGTTCCGCAAACCCGGCTGAGCCGGGCAGGCTCTCGGGGGACGCGCAGGTTGCGCGCCTCTGGCGCTTTCATGCGCGCGCTCTTGCCCTGTGGAGGCGCACCTGCGCGAGTGGTCGCTTTCCCTTGAGTTGGCGCTCGATGCCGTCGTTCAGGCGGCCGCGCAGGGCTATCACCTCGTCGACGTGGCCGTACACACCGGCGAAGCGCAGGTCCAGCCACAGCCACAGCGTGCACGCACGCAGCGCCTGCTCCATGCGGTCGAGGCGACTGTGACCGTCGACCTCGTCGAGGAACCACGGCTTGCCGGCCTTGCCGGTGAGCGCGTGGCTGCTGCTCCAGTCGAGAAACGCCTGCAGCTGCGATTCGGTCCGTGTGTCCACTGGCGCCTGCGCATAGATGAAGCGCTGCTTCAGGGTGAGCTTGGCCGCACTGCGATCGAGCTGTTCCGCGAGCTCGAGCATCTGCTCCAGTTCGGCCACCGCGAAGTGCGCGTCGTCTAGCCTGAGCTGCTCCATGAACACGCCCAGCACGTCGCGCAGCCTGGTCTTGTGCAGGCGCGACGAGATGGTCTGCACGTGCCAGCCGTTCGGTGCCACCGGGGCCTTGAAGTCGCGCGGCGCGCGCGGCACTTTGTGCAGAAGCTCCTTCAAGGTTCGCGCCGCTGTCGATTCGGCATCCTCCAGCACGCCGACAAAACCTTCTTCGTGGATGCCAAAGCGCCCGGCGCGACCGGCGATCTGGTGCACCTCGGACTCGTTCAGCGGCCGGTCTTCCTGTCCGTCGAACTTGGTCATCGTGCTGAACAGCACGCGCCGGATCGGCAGGTTCAGTCCCATGCCGATCGCGTCGGTGGCCACGAGGATGTGCGAGTCGCCCTGCGCAAAACGCTCGGCCTCGCGCCGCCGCACCTCGGGTGGCAGCGCGCCGTAGATCACCGAGACCGGGTGGCCCGCCGCGGCGATCTGGTCGCGCAGCATCAGCACGTCGCGGCGGCTGAACGCCACCACCGCGTCGCCGAGCTTCAGCGAGCCGATCGGCACCGGGTGGGCCAGCATATCGACGTGCTGCTTGCGACCGAAGTGACGCACCGTGCAGCGTTCGCCGCACAGGCCTAGCAGGCTTTCGATCGCCGGCACCGCGTAGGCCGAGCAGATGATGATCACTTCATTGGCCGGCACCGCGACGATCGCCTGTGTCCAGGCCCAACCGCGGGCCGGATCGAAGATCATCTGCGCTTCGTCGATCACGGCCACGTCGATGGGCTTGTTCGTGCCGACCATCTCGATCGTGCTGGAGACCACCCGCGCATGCGGCGCCGGCACATTCTCCTCGCCGGTCAGCAGCGAGCACGCCACGCCGCGCGCCGCGAGGCGATCGCGCCCTTCGAGGGCCAGCAGTCGCAGCGGCGCCAGGTAGGCTCCGTCGTGCGCAGCGGCGAGGTGCTCGAACGCGGCGTGGGTCTTGCCGCTGTTCGGCGGGCCGACGTACAGCGTCACGCTGCGCTGCAGCCCGCGCGCTTTCTCGAAGGTGTCGGGATAGCCCTGGAACGCGAGTTCGCTGTTCAGGCCCTCCAGCGCGTCGAGCTCGGTGACGCGGTGTTCCCAGCGGTCTTGCGCGCGCGTGCAGGCCGCCTTCAGCTCGCCGAAGCGTTCGGTCGTTTGCGGCGCGGCGCACTCGGTTTGCAGGCGCGGCAGGAGCGAGTCGAGGTGCCGCGGTTTGTACGAACGGCTGCGCTCGATCAGCGCTTCCAGGTGGGCCGCCAGCTCGGCCGCATGCGGGTACGCGGGCGCCGGGCCAAGCGCGGCCAGCAGCGCGGCCTTGTCGCCGCTGCGGTAGTAGGCCCAGATCGACTCGGCCTCGACCGGCACGCGGAACACGACCGGCACGCGCCAGCCGGGTTCGCGCAGATTCAGGGCCTGGCTGATCAGGCGCGTCCATGAACCGGCCTGTCGCGACACGCCCAGCGCATCGAGCACGCCAGTGCGTTCCTGCATCAGCTGCCGCGCTGTCGGGCCGGTGCCCACGCTGTCGAGGTGCGCCAGCGCGCTGTCCATCAGCTCGGGCGCGATCCAGCGGCTCGGGCGCGCGCCGCCTGCGGCCTTCTGCAAGAGCACCAAGCCAAGCTTGTCGAGGTGTTCTTCAAATCCTGCGCTGTGTTCGGCGACGAAATCAGCTGGCCTGACGACCTGCGGCAGTGTGTACGCGGCCTGGCGGATTCGCGCGAGCTGCGCGGTGCCGATATGGCGCGGCACCCGATTCGCATGGCGAGGATTGGGCAGGGTCAGCGGTTCGGGCAGGCTGGTCGTCGTCGGGGACTTTGATGAAATCGCAGGCATGAGAGGGGCAATGTGTCGTCGGGACTCTAACCGGTCGCCATGAGCATGAGGCAGGCAACCCCGATGCTATGGCGCCGGTGGCGGTAGCGGCTGGAGGCGCTCGCAGCCGGCTTCGTCGCGCCCCCGACGAGATTCCCCGCCGGAGACCCAATCTCAATGTCATGACGAAAAGAGATGGATCAACCTGCAGCAGGTGGCTAGAGTGAAAGCGTTGCTCGCCAACAAGGAGGCCGCATGCACGACGATCGATCAAGCTTCAAGCCGCTCGATCCCGGCCGAGTGAATGCCGTTGACCCCGTCAACGGCCAGAAATCGCCGTCACCCGTCAGGCCCACATGCGTTCAGCTGCACCTCTGCGCGCGCGTATCGAGCACGTTCAGCAATTTGCGGAAGTCGATCGGTTTGGTCAGGTAGGTTTCGAAGCCGGACGCCAAAGCCGCGCCGATCTGCTCCGGCAACGCATCCGCTGACAACGCGACCAGTCGAATGCCACGGGTCGTCACATTGCGGCGCAGTGCGCTGGCGAGTTCCATGCCCGTCATGTCGCCCAGGTTCATGTCCAGCAGCAGCACGTCGGGCGGATTCTCGCGCGCCATCACCAAGGCGGTCGTCCCGTTCTCTGCCACCCGCAGACGGATCGCCGGCCGAAACCCGAGCACCTGCCGGACCAGTTCGACGTTGACCTCGTTGTCCTCGGCATACAGAACATCCAGGTGACCATCGAGCGCACCGTGCTGGCTGGGGGGAGCATCGACGGATTCGCCGACAGCCGGCTTGCCGGAACTCTCGAGCAGCAAGGTCGCCACCGTGCCGCCGCCGACTTCACTGTCGATCTGCAAGACGCCCCCCATCAGTTCGACGAGTCGGCGAGACAGTACAAGACCGATGCCGGTGCCCTCGACGTTGGTCTTCTCGGCGCCCAGACGATTGAAGGGTTCGAACAGGTGCGCCAGGCAATCGGGCGTCATGCCCGGTCCGGTGTCCGTGATGCGGAGGTGGCAGATACCGGCCAGCGATGCCCAGTCGACGGTCACGCGGCCGCCAGCGCGGTTGTACTTCACGGCGTTGCTCAGCAGGTTGACCAGCACCTGACGCAAGCGGACGCGATCCGCCTGGATGCAGGCGTTGTGGGCATCGATCGCGCCGTCGGATTGTCCCGGCCCGCCGGGAACGAGTAGCTCGATGCCGGCCGCCGCCGACAACGGTGAGACCATCGCCACGGCATCGTCGACCACCCGTCGCAGGTTGACCGATTCCAGCTGCAGTGTCATCTGCCCCGAGTCGACGCGAGACAGGTCCAGAACGTCGTTGACCAGCGCCAACAGGTGTGCACCGGCGTTCTCGACGCGCACGATGCGCTCGAGCTGCAGGGGAGTCGGCGGCTGCACCGCATCGAGCCGCAGCAATTGCGAGAAGCCGAGCACCGCGTTGAGCGGCGTGCGAAGTTCGTGGCTCATGCGCGACAGGAAATCCGTCTTGGCCCGATTGGTGGCCTCGAGGGCTTCGCGTGCCTGCCGCTCGGCGCGCGCCTGAACCAGTTCGCTGACGTCGCGAAGCACGACGGTGACGAGGATGCCGCTCTCCGTCTGCAGCCGCGACAACGACGCTTCCAACGGGAACTCGGTTCCGTCGGCGCGCACTCCGGTGAGCTCGCGCAGGAGGCTCTTCGATCGGGCGTCGGAATCGTCGGACGTCGCGTGTTCGGTGCGCAGGTGAAGCATGAAGCGGTCGACCGGACTGCCGATCGCCTCGCCCGCCGTCACGCCGAACACCTGCTCTGCGGCGCGGTTGAACAGGATCACCCGCTGGTCCTCGTCGATCGTGATGACGCCATCCATCACCGCATCGACGAGCCGAGCCATCCCCAGTTCGCGCTCGCGCAGTGCGTTCTGCATGCTCAGGCGTTTGGTGATGTCGAAGAACGTGACCACGGCGCCGTGGGTTTCGCCGTCATGCAGCACGGGGTGGGACCAGTACTCCACCGCGATCGGCGTGCCATCGCGGCGCCACAGGACCTCGTCGTCTACGTGCAACTCTTCGCGCTCGCGGCAGGCACGGTGCAAGCTGGATTCGCGGTCTGGATACCGGCTTCCGACGGCAGGCGAACCGCGGATCAGCGCATGAATGTCGCGGCCGAGCAGATCGCTTTCGTGCTCGTAGCCCAGCATTGAGAGCGCCGCTCGATTGATGAAGGTGCAACTGCCATGCGTATCGACCCCGTACAGCCCTTCGGCAGCCGAATCGAGCAACCGCTGCAGCGATTCCTGACGCTGCCGGACTTCATCCTCGGTCGAGGCCTGGACGCGGCTGCTGTGCCGAACGAACGCCAGGCCGGTCAGGCCGAGCAGTACCGCCAAGGCGAGATTCAGGCCGAGCAGCAGGCGTTGCGTCCGACGCGACGCGTCGCCCAGTTGCGCGGAGAACTTGCGCTCCAGCGCACTCAACCGTCGGTTCAGGATGGGCGCTCGTTGGCGCATCTCACCGACCGCCGCGGCGCCGAGATCACCCGCCACCACCCGCTCATGGGCGCGTTCGACCAGGTTCTGCGTCTGCTCGATGACGAGGTCACCCTCGGTCCACGTCCCGATCGCCTCAGCCATGAACGGCACGTTGTGGAACCACTGGAACAGGCGGATCAGGCCGTCCACATCGTCGGCGTGGTTGCCACCGCCGAGAAATCCGTCGCGCGCTGCGGCCAGATCGGGGTCCGGCTTTTGCAGTTCCTCGCGCGCAACACGGTCCGCCAACGGAACGGCCAACGCCTGCCGGAAGCGCTGGTAGTCCTCTTCGCGGTGGTTCTCGGCATAGTCGAGCAGGTGAATCTGCGCGTCTTTCTGACCCTTCGAGTACAGGCTCTCGCCGGTCACGTAGGCGCGCACCGCAGCCAGCAAGTCAATGCTGATCATCGCCACCACCACCTGGACCGCGATGATGCAGACGAACACACTGACGACGGGCCACGAACGGCGCCGCTGGGTGGGTGGCGCACCCAACCGCGAACGACGCCAATCCGGCCAGCGCGCGGCGAGGCCGAAGGCCGAGGCTCGGTGCAACGAGGCAAACAAGACCGTCCGTCCCATACCCCGCCCGGTACTAGGTGACCTCGGCGGACTCGCCGCTGGCCGCCGCGAAGATGCGGAGTTTCAACGAATCGGCGGTGGTCAGCGCGGCGTCGCGCTGACGGTCTTTGCGGACTTTGCGACGGCTCAGCTTGACGGTGAAGACACTGATCCGCTGGAGCAGCTCGGGCAGACGCTGCGGCAGCGCCGACGGATCGTCGCGCTCGCCTTCGTCGATCGGCCGAGGATGGCCGCGGACGATCTCGAGCCAGATGGGATCGTTGGAACCGGCGCGCTTGAGCGGCTCGACGCTTCGGGATTCTTCTCGAGACATGGGGCTCTTTGTCAGATCGCGACTGCCGTGCGCAGCCCTTGGAGGCGAGCGCGACTCTAGCTTTGCAAATGCCAAGCGTTGTCGGCAAATTGACGACACGCATATCGGTCATTTCTCCCGGCTCTTGTATCGGTGCTGCTTCCCCGCAGAAGTCCCCGCCATTTGTCGCGCACATTGAGGCTTCACTTCGTTGGGCAATGGCCAAACTGGACGGATGCGGCCTTCGAGCCTGCCGAACCGTGGCGCCAGCGTAGCGTCGGATCCAACTTCCTACGCCGACACGCCCATGACACGCAAGCGCAACTCAATCCGCCTGTTCGCCGAGCTCATCGCCATCGTTGCGCTCATGCAGGTTGGCGTGATGCTCGCGTTGCCTCATGTCGTCGGCGGACTCACTTCCACAACTCAGGTGTTCCTGGGAGCGGCGCTTCTGGTGCTGCTGGCCGGTCCCACGATCTACTGGCGCTGCATGGTCAGTGCGGGCCAGACCATCGCATCCGCACCGTCCACCAAGAGCCTGCGCAGTACCTCGGTCCGATCCGCGATCGCGATGACCGCAGCCGCGCAGTTGTTGGGACTGGCGGTAACCGCCGCTGGCGTGAGCTGGCAGCTGCGCAACGTTTCTGAAGCGGCTCAGGAGAAGTTCGAGCGCCGTGCCGAGCGGATCGAGCGCGACATCCGCCGCCACTTCGCACTGGCGGTTTACGGGCTCAACGGCCTGGGCAGCGCGTTCGCGGCAGATGCCCATGTCACGCGAAGCCAGTTTCGCAATTGGGTCGACCATCGCAAGCTGCCCACGGAGTTCCCCGGCGTGCGCGGCTTCGGGTTCATCGAGCGCGTGAAGCGCGACGATCTCGAAACCTTCGTGGCCGCACAACGGGCCGAAGGCCGTCCCGAATTCAGCGTCGACACGGCCGGCAATGCGCCAGATCTCTACGTGGTCAAGTACATCGAGCCAGCCGCCTCGAACCGCACCTCGCCTGGCAAGGACGTCGGTCGCGAGCCGGTGCGGCGCGAAGCGGTCGAGCGAGCTGTGCGCACCGGTGCGGCTGCCCTCAGCGGCAGCGTCACGCTGGCGTTGAACAACAGGCCCGGCCCGGGCTTCCTGTACTTCGTGCCGGTCTATCCGCCTGGGAGCGACCCTGCGAGCGCGACGCCGGAACAGCGCCAGGCGATGGCGACTGGCCTGCTGTATGCGCCCCTCATGGTGTCGGAGGTGATGAAAGGCACGGCCGACGCCGGCCAGGGCTCGCTGGACATCGAGTTGTACGACAGCGAATCGGCACAAGCTGCCGACTTGATGTTCGACAGCCGGCGCGACGCATCTGGCGACCAGCCGCTGGTGCCCAAGGTTGCTGGCGACGGTTTCGAATCGTTGCGCCGGTTCAATGTCGGCGGACGCACGCTGACCTTACGCACGACCAGCACGCCGGCCTTCGAGGCGGCGGTCGACCACTCGAGCGTTGCGTTCATCGCCGTGGGCGGCGCGCTCGCGAGCTTCCTCTTGGCCCTAGCGGTCTGGTTGCTAGCAGTCGGCCGGGTCCGAGCGCAACGCCGCGCGCAGCGCATGACGAATGACCTCGCCCGACTTGCCCGTGTTGTCCAGCACACCTCGAACTCGGTCGCGATATCCGACGCTCAAATGCGCATCACCTGGGTCAACGCGGGCTTCACCCGGATCACCGGCTACACGCTCGAGGACGCCGTCGGACGAACGCCTAGCGAACTGCTGGCCAGCGGAAAAGCCGACGCAGCGACGATCAAGGCCCTGCTCGACGGTGTCGCGACCGGCACGCCGTGCAGGGTCGAGGTTCTCAACCGCGCCAAGGACGGCCGCGAATATTGGATCGACACCGAGGTGCAGCCAACCCGAGACGAGAACGGCGTGCTGGTCGGCTTCATGGAGATCGGAACCGATGTCACGGAGCGCCGCGCGCTCGACAAAGAGCTGCGCCACAGCAATGAGCTGCTGCGCGAGGCGCTGGTCCGGGCCGAGCAGGCCAGCGTCGCCAAGAGTCAGTTCCTGGCCAACATGAGCCACGAGATCCGCACGCCGATGAACGCGATCCTCGGCATGCTGGGCCTGCTGCACAAGACGGAGCTGACGCCACGCCAGCTCGACTACGCGACGAAAACCGAGGGGGCGGCGCGCTCGCTCCTGGGTCTGCTCAACGACATCCTCGACTTCTCGAAGGCCGAGGCCGGCAAGATGACGCTGGATCCGCACCCGTTCCGCCTCGATCGGATGTTGCGCGACTTGTCGGTGATTCTGTCGGCCAATGTCGGCGCAAGAAACATCGACGTGCTGTTCGACATCGATCCGGCGGTCCCGCGCTGCCTGATCGGCGACGATACGCGGCTGCAGCAGGTGCTGATTAACCTTGGCGGCAATGCCATCAAGTTCACCACCGAGGGCGAGGTGGTGCTGAGCGTGCGCGTGGTCGAACGCGGCGCATCCGACGTGTTGCTCGAGTTTGCCGTCCGCGACAGTGGCATTGGCATCGCACCCGAGAACCAGGCGCGAATCTTCACAGGGTTCACACAGGCGGAAGCCTCGACCACGCGGCGTTTTGGCGGCACGGGTCTGGGGTTGGCGATCTGCCAGCGGCTGGTGGGCTTGATGGGCGGTGAGCTTCATCTGCGCAGTGCGCTTGGCGCCGGCAGCAAGTTCCATTTCCGGCTGCGAGTGCCCGTCGCCCTGGAGTCTGACGACACGCCGGCGGTTCTCAGGCCGGACGTCGGCCCGCTTCGGGCCCTGATCGTGGATGACAACGCCAGTGCGCGTGAAGTCTTCGCCGGCATGGCCGAGTCACTCGGCTGGCAGGCCGACGTGGCGACCAGCGGTGCACAAGCCATCATGTTGGCGACAGCGCGTGCCGTTGAAGGCAGGCCCTATGAAACCGTGTTCATCGACTGGCAAATGCCGGACCTGGATGGCTGGCAAACCTGCCGGCGGCTGCTCAACTCGGCGCAGACGTCCGGGCAAGCAGCTCCGCTGCTGTTCATGGTCACGAGCCACGGGCGCGAGGCACTGGCGCAGCGCAGTGCCGATGAACAGGCCATCCTGAGCTCGTTCCTGGTCAAGCCGGTGACCGCGTCGATGCTGTTCGACGCGGTAGCAGATGCACGCGTCGCACTTGCACATCCGCAATTGCTGAATCGGCCCAGCGCTCCGCTGGCCGTGCAGCGACTCGGCGGTCTGCATTTGCTCGTGGTCGAGGACAACCCGAATAACCAGCAGGTGGCCGAGGAACTGCTCGCAATTGAAGGTGCCCAGGTCACGCTTGCCGACAACGGACGGCTCGCTGTCGACCTTGTCGCCGCGGCCGACCCGCCCTTCGACGCCGTGCTGATGGATCTCCAGATGCCGGTGATGGACGGCTACACCGCTACCGTGCACATTCGACGACAGCTCAACATGTCGACGCTACCGATCATTGCGATGACGGCCAATGCGATGGCCTCCGACCGCGAAGCCTGCTTAGCCGCGGGCATGAACGACCATGTCGGCAAGCCTTTCGATCTGTCGAATCTGGTGACGACGCTGCTGCGGCATACAGGTCGACGCTCCTCATCCGACGCGCGCCGACGGCCGCTGAAGGAAGCGGCATCCGCCGAGGTACTCGAGGCGGCACAGCAATGCGGCATCGATCTGACGGCCGCGCTGAACCGGATGGGCGGAAACGTCCAGGCATACCTGCGTTCCCTGCAATCGTTCAGCAAGGAACTCGCGGACCTGCCCGATCGGTTGATGTCGCTATTGCGAGAGGGCCGATTCGACGAGTCGAAGCGTCTGATGCACACCATCAAAGGCCTGGCGGGCACGGTGGGCGTGAAGCAGCTGGCCAACGTGGCAGCAGACGGCGAGCGGCGATTTGCAGGCGCCGAGGCGGGTGCCCCACAGGACGAGTGGCTTGAGCAGCTGAGGACTGCCATCGGCATCTCGGTTCACAACATCGATCAGATCACCAGCGCGCTGCAGCAAATGCTGCAGCCCACGCCCCAAGCGTCTCGCTCGGACACTGACGACGCGCTTGCCGACGTGGCCGCGTTGCGGCGCTGGCTGGACGAGCTGTCGGGCCTGCTGCGCGCCGCCGATATGCGCGCGATCGACGTGTACGAGAACTTGCAGCAGAGTCAGCCGGCCCGAATTCGCGAGGCTCTCAAGCCACTCGATGAGGCGATGAGCTCGCTTGATTTCGATCAAGCCCTGTCGGCATGCCGAGCGCTAGAAGGGACGCTGATCCCATGACTTCAGCGATGTTGCCTTCTGGCGTCTCTCTACCTTCGCTAAACGCACCTGACAAGCGGCCTTGTCTGCTCGTCGTCGATGACCAGCCGATCAATATCCAGGCAATCTATCGTGTCTTCGCGCCCGACCATCGGGTGCTGATGGCAACTAGCGCCGCCAAGGCGCTGACCTTGTGCAAGGAGGATCCGCCCGATCTGGTGCTGCTCGACGTCGTGATGCCGGGGATGGACGGTTATGACGTATGCATGCGGCTGAAGGCCGACGACGCCACGCGCAACATCCCGGTGATGTTCGTCACGTCGCGCACCGATGCGGACGAGGAAACCAAGGGCCTCGCTCTCGGCGCGGTCGACTTCATCGCCAAGCCGGTCAATCCGGCCGTCGTGCGTGCGCGCGTCAAGACGCATCTGACGCTGAAGGCGCAAAGCGACTTGCTGAGGCAAATGGTCTTCGTCGATGGCCTGACTGGTGTGGCCAACCGCCGCTACTTTGATCAGCGGCTCGACACCGAATGGCATCGTGCCGCCCGCTGCGGTTCGTCGCTGGCGCTGCTGATGCTGGACGTGGACCACTTCAAGCGCTTCAACGACGGCTATGGCCACCAATCGGGTGACGAGTGCCTGAGGCAGGTTGCCAGTGCCATCAAGACCGCCTTGGGGCGTCCGGGCGACCTGGTCGCGCGCTATGGCGGCGAGGAGTTCGCTTGCATCCTGCCGGACACCGACTTCGAGGGCGCCCTGGCGGTGGGTCAAGGTATCGAGCGGGCCGTCCGCTCACTGCGCATCGCCCACGCGGATTCCGACGTCTCCGATTCGGTCACCGTCAGCGTGGGTGTCTCGGCGGCCCTTCCCGAACCGGGCGCCGATCCGGCTCACTTGCTTGCGCTGGCCGATGTGCAGCTGTACCGCGCCAAACACAGCGGGCGTGGGCGCGCCTGTGGTGCCGTGTTGGGCACCCTTCGCTGAGGCCGCTGCTCGGCAAGTTCGGTCGCCCGGTCGCTCCCGAGAATCGTCCCGATGTCGACCATGCGAATGAGGGAAGTCCCAACCTCCCCGCGATTGGGGCATTCCCATTGGCAGACGCGCGACATCCGAAGGCAATCACCGACAAGCTGACGCAAGGCGACGAAGATGTGATGGATGCGTCGCTGCACACGAACGAGAGATGATCCAGCAGACGTATGACCGCCGTCGACGCAGGCTGGCGAAGCCCGTCCGCTAACCCTCGCATTGCCTGACCCTCAAAACCCGTTCGACGGGGAGGTACACACATGAAAGCAGCGGGCCGCGCAGCTTTCGTGTGTGCGGCGTGCCGACGGTGTCGCATGAAACGAGCGTTGATCGAATTCCAAACTTTGGAATATGCAAAGAAAAACGGGTTAGCACTTTCGCGAGTGGGCACTTCACGGCGTCTCACGCTGGCTCACCCAATTCCAGCGATGGTCGTAGGTCTTGCCGTAGACCTGCCTCGAGGGCGGACTCAGGTGGCAGTCCACCCATGCGCATTCTCGACTGCAGATCCGACCATGCGCCAAGGCCACTTCGGCAAGCTCGCGTGGATGGCTCGTCATCTCGGCTGTCCAGTCCCGCAACGCGGATCGGAACCCATGCACCGTCACTCGGTCGTCAGATGCCGCGGTTGTTGGGATTCCGATAGGCTTCCCGGACTGCGTTCGACATTGGATAGTTGAGGTTCACGTTCGATGGCGGCACCGGGCGAGTAAACCACTTGGCGTACAGCTCCTGGATCTCACCGCTCTTCATCACTTTGGTCAAGGTCTCGTCGACGAGCACCTTGAATTGCGGGTCGTCCTTGCGGTACATGAATCCGTAGGGCTCGTCGCGCAGCCGCTCGTCGAGGATGCGGTAGTCGCCGGGCCGCTCCGAGCGCGCGATCAGGCCCGCGAGCTGAACGTCTTCGACGATCATCGCGGCAGCGCGGTCGGTTGCGAGCAGCAGGAACGTTTCCGCGGTGTCCTTGCCCGAGACCTCGGTCAGCTGCACGTTCTCGCTCTTGCGGTAAGCGCGCAGCAGCTGGATCGACGTGCTGCCGGCCACAGTTGCGACCGTCTTGCCGTCCAGTTGGGCCATGCTGCTGACACCCGAGCTCTTCTTGGTCGCCGCGGCGACGCTGCCGACGAAGTGCGTCGGTCCGAAGTCAACCTGCTGCGCGCGTGCCGTCGTGTTCGTCGTCGTGCCGCACTCCAGATCGACGGTACCGTTCTGAACGAGCGGAATCCGATTGGTCGACGTGACGATCGTGTACTGCACCTTCAGGTTCGGCATGCCGAGCTTGGCCTTGACCGCCTCGACGACCTTCATGCACAGGTCGGCCGAGAAGCCGATCGGGTCGGAATCGGCGTTGAGCTTGTACGAGAACGGGAAGGAAGAGTCACGCCCGCCGAGTTGGATGACCCCCGCCTCCTTGATCTTCTGCAGCGTGTCTTTGGGCTGCGCATGGGCAGTTCCCAACGTTTGCAGGCCGAGCAATACGATGGCCCACAGGATGTACTTGGACTTCATGCGACTCTTCGATTCAGTGGCGACAGATGATTGTCCGGCTCGCTGGATCAAAGCTGAAATAGAACCTCGTCATCACTCGATCACGGATCGTCATTCCAGCCGCTACGAAACGATCATGCGCTTGGCGCCACTGCAGCGGCGCACGATCGCCAAGCGCGTCAGCCGTTGACCTGGCGGACGACGTCGGTCACGCGGCCGTCGCGATACTCGAGAACGGCCACGACGCGTCCGTCTGGGTTGCGTTTCCCGTTGGACACGAAGCCGGGTGCGCGTCCGCGGGCATGGCTGTGCAGCGCTTCGATGTTCAGCACCTCGATCCCTGCGGACACGAGCCGGTCTTTCAGGTCGGCGCGACGGGGATTCACCGCGACACCGATCTCGGTGACGACCGCATCGATCGTCTCGCCTGGCGTCGTCAAGGACCCGACACGCTCGACCACCTTCGGGCCGGCCGACGACGCGAGCCTGGTGGTGACCAGCGCGAGGCGTGCACCGGCAGCCGTGTCGGCATGCCCTCCCGAGCCGCCAAGGATGACGCCGTCGCTGCCCGTGCTGACATTGACGTTGAAGTCGAGATCGACCTCGGCCGCGCCCAGCAGCATCGCGTCGAGTTGCTCGACCAACGGCGCGCGTGAGTGCGGGTTGGCATACATCGAAGCCGACATCGCGAGGTGGCGCGGATCATGACGGTACGACTCGACCGCACGCAAGTCGAAGCACTGCACGTCGAAGATGTTGCGGAAGAGCCCCGCCTCGAGCATGTCGACCAGCGTCCCGGTCACGCCACCGGCGCCGAAGCTGCCCGACACGCCACGCTGCTGCATCAGCTCGCGCACGAACATGGAGGTCGCGATCGAGATGCCGCCGGCACCGGTCTGCAGCGAAAAGCCTTCGACGAGCAGCCCGGAGGCGGCGATCACCTGCGCAGCGGTCGCTGCGATCTGCAGCCCGACCGGCTCGCTGGTCGGGCGGGTGGTGCCCGACAGGATGCCGTGGGGGTCGCCGATCGAGTCGACCACGACCACGAAGTCCACCCGGTCCTGGGGGATGTCGACCGGAGACGGCGGCTGCGCGCAGAGCTGGTCGGTGATCGCGACCACACGGTCGGCATACGCAGCATCGACCATCGCGTAGCCCAGTGGCCCGCAGGCTGCCCGTCCCTCGGCGCCGCTGAGATTGCCGTGGGCATCGGCCGCCGGTGCGGCGATGAACGCCACATCGATGTGCAGTTCGCCCGATTCGATGGAGCGCGCCCGACCGCCGTGGGTCGTCATCACCACGGGCGCACGTAGCACACCCTTCGAGACCGCCTGCGCGACGGGCCCGGACATATACGCCGTCGTCAGCCGCGTGACCACGCCGCGCCGGAGATGCTCGACCAGCGGCGCATGCACCGGAAAGATCGAGCTGGCCGCGACGGTCAGATTGCGCAGCCCGCGACGCGCAGCGATTGCAAGCACCTGGTTGAGTACCTGGTCGCCGTTGCGCAGATGGTGATGGAACGACAGCGTGGCGCCATCGGCGATGCCGCAGGCGACGAAGGCCGCCTCGATATCCGGCAGCAGCTTTTCACGGCCGCGCGTGTACGGCGCGACTCGGGTTGCCGCCCGCGCGACGCTTAGCGGTGGCGGCCGGATCCCGTCGAACCGGACGATGGGTCCATAGCCCTCGACGAACTCGGGCAACGTGCGATCGCTCATGCCGGCTCCGACCCGCGCAGTCGCGCCAGTGTTCGCCGAGCCTGGAGCACGACCGGCGCATCGACCATGCGGCCATCGAGTTGCACGGCAGCACCGCCCGACGCGGCGTCGGCCGCGATCACGCGCCGTGCCCAGGTCAGCTCTTCGGCGCTCGGGGTCATCGCCGCATGAACGACAGCCACCTGGCGCGGATGAATGCACAACTTGCCGCCGAATCCGAAACGCAGCGCACGGCAGGTGTCTTCGCGCAGGCGCGCCTCGTCGTCGATGGCCACGGTCACGCCGTCGAAGGCCGGCGCCAGGCCGTGCAGCCGCGTAGCCATCGCGACCGCGAAGCGCAACGGCGCGAGCTCGGATTCATCGGCGGAGCATTGCAGCCCCGTGTCCGCTAGGAAGTCGATGTGGCCGACTGCCAGCCGAAGAACGCCGGTCGCCGCTGCGATCTCCGGCAGTGCGGCATAACCGGCTGCCGTTTCGATGATCGGCAGCAGTGCTGCGCCCGGCAGGCGGCCGGCCAGGTGCTCGAGCGATGCTCGTGTGTTCGCCTTCGGGATCATCAACGCGGTCGGCGGGCTTGCCGACATCGCGCTAGCGAGCCACTCGCCGTCTTGGATGCCCGAGGGACTGTCGGTTGCGTTGATGCGGACGACCAAGGGCACGCCCGCGGCACGCAAGTCGGGCCAGGCGTCATGGATCGCTTCGCGTGCCGCCTGTTTGGCTGACAGAGGAACGCTGTCTTCGAGGTCGAGCACCACGGCATCGGCACCGCTTGCCAGCGCCTTGGCAAAACGCTCGGGCCGGTTGCCAGGCACGAAGAGCAGGCTGCGCGCTTGCGCAAGCGCGTTCTCGAGGGAGGTTGGATGGGTCATGGCGAGAAGCAGGGATCAGAACCGCAGGTGTGAGAGCACCAGAGAGCGCAGAAACGGCAGCCGGCCAGCGAAGAAGTGGTCTGCACCCGGCACCACGACGACAGGCTGGCCCTTGGGTCGAGCCCAGTCAAGCACCGCGCTCAGCGGCACGCGTTCGTCGCGCTCGCCGTGCACGACGAGAGCATCGGGCAAGCCATCGGGAGTGTCGTAGCGGCGGCCGCCGTCGACCGCGCCAAAGGGCATGCTCACCAGGCAGGTGCGCCATGCCGGCGCGCAGCGATCGGCCAGCGCGCGAGACACACGCGCCTGCACGAACGCCCCGAACGAGAAGCCCACCAGGGCGAGCGGCAGGCCCGGCCGCGCGGCGCGCAATCGATCGCACAACGCGAGGAGATCATCGGTCTCGCCCAGGCCGGTGTCGTGCACCCCGGCGCTGCGGCCGACTCCGCGAAAGTTCGGCCGCGCGACCAGCCACCCCACGTCGCACAGGCCGCGCGCAAGCACATGGGGGACCTTGTGCGTTGCATTGCCGCCGAGCAGCGGCTGCGGATGCGCGACGATGGCAATGCCCTGAACCGCGGCCTTCGGCAGATCAAAGAGGATCTCCATCGGGCCCGCCGGTCCGTCCAGCAGCGAAGGGCCGGCCACGATGGAAAGGTTCACGGATGCCTCGGGAGTCAACCCAACGCTGCGACCAGCTCAGGCACCGCGCTGAACAGGTCGGCCTCGAGCCCGTAGTCGGCCACGCTGAAGATCGGCGCTTCCGGGTCCTTGTTGATCGCGACGATCACCTTGCTGTCC
>DATEFR010000733.1:0-4255 GCA_035280545.1 Burkholderiaceae bacterium
CGAACTTCGCGGTGCCCGACGGCAGGATCAGGTTCTGCACGTTGATCGCGTTGACCACGTCGGCCGGCGACATGCCGCGCGCCTGCAGCGCCTGCATGTCGAGGTCGACCGAGATCAACCGGTTCTTGCCGCCGTACGGAAACGGAACCGCGACGCCGGGGATCGTGATCAGCTGCGGCCGCAGCGTGTTGACCGCGGCATCGAACAGCGCCTGTTCGGGCAGTGTCGGGCTCGAAAGACCCAGCTGCACCACTGGAATGCTGGAGGCCGAATACTTGATCACCAGGGGCGGCGTGATGCCCGGCGGCAGCTGGCGCAGCTGGGCCTGCTCGATCGCGACGACCTGGGCGATCGCGGTCTGGATGTTCGCGGTCGGCTGGAAGAAGATCTTGATGATCGCGACGCCGTTCAGCGACTGCGACTCGATGTGCTCGATGTCGCTGACCGTCGTCGTCAGGCTGCGCTCGTTCTGCGCCGAGATGCGCAGCCCCATCTCCTGCGCCGACAGCCCGTTGTAGTTCCAGATGATGCTGATGACCGGGATGTTGATCTCGGGGAAGATGTCGGTGGCCATCTTCAGCAGCGCAAAAGGCGTCGCCAGCACGATCAACAGTGCCATCACGATGAACGTGTAGGGGCGCCGCAGCGCCAGCTGGACGATGGACACGGCGCTTCCTGGAACTTCTCAGAAGATCGACCGGGAGGGGTGCGGAGGATGATATGCAAATAGCGCGCCGGACGCAGGCGTGCGGTCAGGCGCCTCCCGGCAGGAGCTGTGGAGATACATGAAGGAGAAACACGACGTGTGTCGAAGCATCAAGACGCTTTACAACTTCGAACCGCCGGCGACCGACGAGGAGATCCGCGCCGCGGCGCTGCAGTTCGTGCGCAAGCTCAGCGGATTCCACAGCCCGTCGAAGGCGAACCAGCCGGCGTTCGACCACGCGGTCGAGTCGGTCGCGGCCGTGGCGCGCACGCTGATCGATTCGATGGTCACGACCGCCGAGGCGCGCAACCGCGAAGCCGAGGCGGCACGGGCTCGCGAGCGCGCGGCGCTGCGTTTCGCCCGGCCTTGAGGTTCAGTCGCCCGCCGGCGTGGCCGAGCGGGCTTGCCGCGGCGGCGCGGTGGCGGGCAAAGGCCGCCGCGCGAGCCTGTGCTCCCAATGCGCATGCAGCGCCGCGACCACGCCGCCGAGCAGGATCCCGGCCAGCACGTCCAGCACGACGTGCTGGCGCGTCGCGAGCGTCGAGTAGACGATGCCGGCGCACCACAGCCCGTTGACCGCACGCAACCAGGCCGGGGCCGCGACCGCGCGCAGTTCGCGCGCCAGGCTGAAGGCGGCGAATACCGCGAACGCCACGTGCAGCGACGGGCAGGCGTTGCCCGACAGGTCGACGCTGCGCAGCGTCGCCATGCCGGCGTGCGCCGCCACGTCGGCGGCGAGCTGCGGCACCTGGGTCGGCCACAGCAGGAAGATGGCGAGGCCGACGCCGGCGATCGCCGAACAGGCGATGCCGTAGTCGAGCAAGGCGCGCCGATCCGGCAACAGCGCCGGGCCTAGCGACAGATACAGCCAAAGGGACAGGTACAGCGGCATGGCCGCGAACTCGAAGGCGACCCAGCGGTCCGGGGCGAGCATCGGCATCGTCGTGACCGCGCCGATCGGGTGCCTCAGCACCCAGAAGTACGCCGCGAGGAACACGGCGATGCCGATGACCGTCGCCGAGCCCTTCAACAGCGTGTGGCTGCACACGCGACGCGCGACCTGGCGCTGCCAGTCGTTGCCGCGCGCCGCTGACATGCCCGCCCGCCGCCTCAAGCAGACGACCAGTCGGCCATCGCCTCGCCCATGCGGATCGTGCCGCCCGGTGCCCATGCCGGGTTGAAGTGCCAGGGTCCTTTGGGCAGCAACAGCACGACCGTCGAGCCGAGCAGGAAGCGGCCCATCTCCGCGCCGCGGTCGAGCTCGATGGGCGTGTCGTCGTAGCGCCACTCGCGCAACTGCTTGGCGCGCGGCGGATTGACCACGCCGTGCCAGACGGTGGCCATGCTGCCGACGATGGTCGCGCCGACCAGCGCGAGCACCATCGGCCCGTGTGCGGTGTCGAACACGCAGACCACACGTTCGTTGCGCGCGAACAGCCCGGGCACGCCGCGGGCTGTCGTCGGATTCACCGAGAACAGCGCGCCGGGCACGTGGATCATGCGGCGCAGCCGGCCCGCGCACGGCATGTGGATGCGGTGGTAGTCCTTCGGGCTCAGGTACAGCGTCGCGAAGTGGCCGTGCTCGAATTGCGCGGCGAGCCCCGCATCGCCGCCGACCAGGGCCGCCGTCGTGTAGCGATGGCCCTTGGCCTGCAGGATGTGCGGCCCGTCGATCGCACCGAACTGGCTGATCGCGCCGTCGACCGGGCAGACCAGATCCGCTGCCGCGAGCGGCCGCAGGCCCGGCTTCAGTGCCCGGGTGAAGAAGTCGTTGAAGCTCGCGTAGGCGGCGACGTCGGGTTCGGCCGCTTCGTTCATGGCGACGCCGTAGCGTGCGACGAAGCGGCGGATCAGGTTGGTGGTCGACACGCCGCCTTGGCGCTGCGCGACGCGCCCGGCGAGCCGGGTCAGCGCCTGCTTCGGCAGCAGGTATTGCGGCAGGACTTTGAGCCGATCCGTCACAGCGAGTAGGGCATGCAGCGTAGCGTGAGGGGAGCGCGATTCTATCGGCCGGGCGATCGGGTCGTGCCGCCTTGTCGCCTGGCGGACAGCGGCCGCGCGATCGCATGGCTATTGTCTGTACACGTCATCGCCATCACGAAGCAGGTTCGCCATCATGGAATTCGAGCACTCGCCCAAGGTCGTCGCGCTGCGCGACAAGCTGCTGCGCTTCATGGACGACCACATCTACCCGAACGAGCAACGCCGCGAGCACGAGATCGCCGCGAACGTGAAGGCCGGCCGGCCCGGCGCGACCGTGCCGGTGGTCGAGGAGTTGAAGCCCAAGGCGCGTGCACTGGGCCTGTGGAACTTGTTCCTGCCCGAGCAGGAGCACGGCCCCGGGCTCACGAACGTCGAGTACGCGCCGCTGGCCGAGATCATGGGGCGGCGCCTGTGGAGCTCCGAGGTGTTCAACTGCAGCGCGCCCGACACCGGCAACATGGAGGTGCTCGCGCGTTACGGCACGAAGGCGCAGCAGCAGCGCTGGCTGGCGCCGCTGCTCGAGGGGACGATACGCTCGTCGTTCGCGATGACCGAGCCGGCGGTCGCGTCGTCGGACGCGACCAACATCGAGTGCAGCATCCGCCGCGACGGCCGCGACTACGTGATCGACGGCCGCAAGTGGTACATCACCGGCGCGATGAACGAGCGCTGCGAGCTGTTCATCGTGATGGGCAAGACCGACCCGGACAACGCCGACCGGCATCGCCAGCAGTCGATGATCCTGGTGCCCAAGGCCACGCCGGGCGTCACGGTGGTGCGCGACATGGCGCTGCTGGGCGTCTATGACCTGCCGTTTGGCCACCCCGAGGTGCGGTTCGACAACGTGCGCGTGCCGGCCGACAACATCCTGCTCGGCGAAGGCCGCGGCTTCGAGATCGCGCAGGGGCGCCTCGGGCCGGGCCGCATCCACCACTGCATGCGCGCGATCGGCATGGCCGAGGCGGCGCTCGAGATGATGTGCCGGCGGCTGGCGTCGCGCACCGCGTTCGGCCGCGTGCTCGCGGAGCAGGGGGTCTGGCGCGAGCGCATTGCCGAGTCGCGCATGCTGATCGACCAATCGCGCTGGATGGTGATGAACGCGGCCTACAAGATGGACACGGTGGGCAACAAGGTCGCCGCGAAGGAGATCGCGATGATCAAGGTGCTGACACCGAACAACTGCGTCAAGGTCATCGACTGGGCGATGCAGGCGCACGGCGCGATGGGGCTGAGCCAGGACACGCTGCTGACCCAGTTCTATGCGTACGAGCGGCACCTGCGCGTCGCCGACGGGCCGGACGAGGTGCATCGCAATGCGATCGCGAAGCAGGAGCTTGCGGCGTATCTGTGAGCCTTCCAACTTCCCGCAAGGCTCCGACTTCCGTTCGCTCTGAGGTATCGAAGGGCTCGTGGCAGGGCTTCGATACCTCAGCCCGAGCGGAGTTGCGGCAGGGCTTCGATACCTCAGCCCGAGCGGCGATCAGTCGACGCTCTTCAGATACCGCGGCGGCTTGCGCGCCTGCGTCGCCTGCTCGAACGCATAACCGAGCGCGAGCAGCCTGGCTT
>DATEFR010000734.1:0-5008 GCA_035280545.1 Burkholderiaceae bacterium
TCGGCAGACAGCGCGATCAGCTCGATGCCGCGCGTGCGATCGTCGCGGTGCAGCTCGGCGGCGAGCTCCAGGCCGGTCATGTCGCCGAGGTTCATGTCGACCAGGATCAGGTCGGGGCAGCGGGCCCGCGCCATCGCCAGCGCCGAGCGGCCATCCGTCGCGATCTCCAGCCGGATCGCCGGGCGGTTCGAGACGATGTGTCGCACGATCTCGGCGTTGACTTCGTTGTCTTCGGCATACAGGACGTCCAGCCGGCCGACGGTCGCCGGCGGGTTCGCCGACGCGATCGACAGGGTCGGCGGCTTCCCCGACTTCACGAGCGCCAGCACGACCGTCGCCACGGTTCCCTCGCCGGGCGTGCTCGCGATGCGCAAGCGGCCGCCCATCAGTTCGCTGAGCCGGCGCGACAGCACGAGGCCGATGCCGGTGCCTTCGACTTTCGATGCTTCGGCGCCCAGTCGGTTGAAAGGCTCGAACAGTTGCTCGAGCTTCTCGGGGGCGATGCCGATGCCGGTGTCGGCGATGTCGACCTGGCATTCTTCGCCCTGGATGCGCCAGGACAGCGAGACGCTGCCGCCGGGGCGGTTGTACTTGACCGCATTGCTGAGCACGTTGACGAGGACCTGGCGCAGCCGCAGCGAATCGGCGCGGACCCACACCGTGCTCGGGACGTGACGCGCCGCGAGCGGGGTCAGTGACTTGCCTCGATGCGACGCCTCGTCCCCGGCTTCGGCCGGCGAGACATACAGCTCCACGCCCGCCTGCGTGACCAGCGGCGACACCAGCGTCGCCGCTTCCTCGGCCACCGCGGCCAGGTCCACGGGCTCGACCGTCACCGCCATCTCGCCGGCGTCGATGCGCGCCAGGTCGAGCACGTCGTTGACCAGCGCCAGCAGATGCGCGCCGGCACGCTCGATGTGCTCGATCTGCACCAGCTGCTGCTCGCGCGACGCGCGCGAGGCGTCTGCCCGCAGCAGTTGCGCGAACCCGATCACCGCATTCAGCGGGGTGCGCAGCTCGTGGCTCATGCGCGAGAGGAACTCGGTGCGGGCACGGTTGCTCGCCTCCAGCGCCTCGCGCTGCTCGCGCTCCATCCGGGCCAGCTCACGGGCCGTGACGTCGCGCAGCACCAGCGTGTTCAGCATCCGGCCCTCGGTCTCGATCCGCGAGAACGACGCCTCGAGATGGAATGTGCTGTCCGTCGCGGCGCGCTTGCCGGTCAGTGCGAGCAGTTCGTTCTGCGCATGCGCGGCCAGCTCATGCAGCGCGAACGGCGGGTCGAAGAAGCGCTCGACGGGGCCGCCGAGCGCCGCGTGCGAGGGCGTCAGGAACATCTTCTCGGCGGCGCCGTTGAAGACCAGCACGCGGCCGCTGTCGTCGAACGTGATCACGCCGTCGGTGACGGCGCCGACCAGCCGCTCCATCACGATCTGACCGCGCCGCAGCTCGTCGCGCAGGCGGATCTTCTCGGAGATGTCGAAGAAGGTCGTCACCATGCCGTACACGCCGCCGTCGCGCACCATCGTGTGCGACCAGTGCTCGACCGGAATGACGCTGCCGTCGCGGCGGCGGTACAGCTCGCTGTCCGAATGGGTGCGCGTATGCGTCGCGTCGCCCGGCAGCGGGTCGCTGCGCTGTTCGGCCGGATGGACGCGGATCCGCTCGAGGATGGGCTGCCCCAGAAGTTCCTCCTCGCGCTCGTATCCGAGGATCTGCAGCGCGGCCCGGTTGACGAACGTGCAGCGCCCGGCGAGATCGACGCCGAACAAACCTTCCGCGGCCGAGTCGAGCAGGTTCTGCAGCGACTCCTGCCGGCGAACCACCTCGGCCTCGGTGCGGGCCTGGACGCGAGCCGTGCGCCGGACGAACGTGACGCCCGAGAGCGTCAGCACGACCGCCAGCAGCCCGTTGGCGACGAGCAGCGCGGTCTGCGTGCGCCGCGAGGCTTCGCCGAGCTGCGCCGAGAATTGGCTTTCCAGCTCGGTCAGCCGCTTGTTCAGCTCGGGCGCTTCGAGGCGGATCTGGCGCATCGCCTCCGCATCGGTCTGGCCGGCGAGCACACGCTCGCGCGTGCGTTCGACCAGCTTTTGCATCTGCTCGATGACCTGGTCGCCGCGGGTCCAGGTCTCGATCGCGTCGGACATCAGGGGCGTGCGTCCGAACCAGAGAAAGAGCCGCACCAGCGCGGTGACGTCTTCGGGATGATTGCCGCCCGCGATGAACGCTTGCCGCGCGACCTCGAGATCGGGGGCCGGCTTCTGCAGCTCTTCGCGGGCGCGCCGGTCCGCGATCGGCACCGACAGCGCGCCGATCAGCCGCAGGTAGTCGACCTCGCGGTGGTTCTCGGCATAGTCCAGCAGGTAGATCTGCGCGTCCTTCTGGCCTTTGGAGTACAGGCTCTCGCCGGCGACATAGGCGCGCACGGCCGACAGCACATACAGGCTGAACGCCGCCAGCGAGACCTGCAGGCAGGTCATGACCACCAGCACGGCGACGGTGTGCCAGGAGCGACGGTGGCCGTTCACGGCGGTCGCTTCCGGTCCTCAGCGCGGCAACGCGCCGATCAGGAAGCCGTTGGGCGCCAGCGTCGTGCCGCTCGCCGTCTCGCGGGCCGCGCCGGACAGCAACGTCTGTTGCAGTCGCGTGGGGGCCAGCGTCAACGTCTCGTCGCCGAGATTGAACAGGCAGACGATTCCGCTGCTGCCGTCGCGCGCGCGCCGCTCGAAGCGCAGCAGCCCGCCGGCGGTTTCCTGCGCGGCGTCGGGGCCGAACGCGATGTCGCCGGCATGCAGGGCCGGCAGCTCGCGGCGCAGGGCGAACGCGCGGCGCGCGAAGTTCAGCACCGAGTCCGGGTCGGCATCCTGCGCCGCGGCGTTCAGCGCGTGGTGTGCCGGCGCCATCGGCAGCCACGGCTCGGCGCTGCTGAAGCCGGCATGCGCACCGCCGTCCCACGGCAGCGGCGTGCGGCAGCCGTCGCGGCCCTTGAACTTGGGCCAGAAGCGCCGCCCGTACGGATCCTGCAGGCGCTCGAACGGCACCTCGGCTTCCGGCAGGCCCAGCTCTTCGCCCTGGTACAGGCAGATCGTGCCCTTCAGGCAGGCGAGCAGCGCCAGCATCTGGCGCGCCACCGGGGCCGGCTCGCGGCCCGCGCCCCAGCGGGTCGCGACACGCGGCTTGTCGTGGTTGCTCAGCGCATAGCAGGCGACACCGGGGCCGGGCAGCTCCGCGTTCAGCCGTTCGAGCACGCTGCGCACGTACGGCGCGCCGTGCGTGGCGCGCAGCAGGTCGAAGCTGTAGGCGCTGTGCAGGCATCCCGGCGCGACGTAGTCGATCGCCAGCTGCAGTGCGTCGCTGCCGCCGACCTCGGCCACCGAATAGGCGCCGTAGCGGTCGAGCAGTTCGCGCACCCGGGCAAGGAAAACCGGCACTTCGGGCCGGTTCTTGTCATACAGATGTTGCTGAAAGCCGTACGGATGCAACGCATGGGCCGAGGCACCGTCGGCCGGCGGATTGCTGCGCAGCGAAGCGTCCTGGAAGTAGTGGTTGCAGGCGTCGAAGCGGAAGCCGGCGACGCCGAAATCGAGCCAGAAGCGCATCTCGTCCAGCACTTGCTGCTGGACCGCCGGGTGATGGAAGTTGAGGTCCGGCTGGCTGTCCAGGAAGGTGTGGAAGTAGTACTGGCGCCGGGTCGCGTCCCAGTTCCAGGCGTCGCCGCCGAAGACCGAGAGCCAGTTGTTCGGCGGCGAGCCGTCGGGCTTGGCATCGGCCCACAGGTACCAGTCGTCCTTGCCGTCGGCACGCAGGCGGCTCGCGTCGAACCACGGGTGCTGGTCCGAGGTGTGCGAGATCACCATGTCCAGCATCACGCCCATGCCGAGCTCGCGGGCGCCATCGATCAGGTGGCGCAGGTCGGCCAGGGTGCCGAAGACCGGGTCGACGCTGCGGTAATCCGCGACGTCATAACCGAAGTCACGCATCGGCGACTTGAATACGGGGCTGATCCAGATCATGTCGACGCCCAGGCTCCTGATGTGCTGCAGCCGCCTGCTGATGCCGGGCAGGTCGCCGATGCCGTCGCCGTTGCTGTCCTGAAAACTGCGGGGATAGACCTGATAGATGATCATGCGGCTTATTTTGCGGCTTCGACACAACCCCTCACGTCATTGGCCCGCGGCTTTTGCGATAAACGGCATGCGATCGCCAGGAGCCGCACGGAGGCCCCCGTGAACCCGACCAAGAAAGACAACGCGCCCAGCAAGCCTCGCAAGCCCCGCACCAAGACACCGGCCGACGCCGGTGCGGTGCTGAGCGACTTCGACGCGCACCTGTTCCGCGAGGGCACGCACGCTCGGCTGTACGACAAGCTCGGCTGTCACCTGCTCGGCCCGGACGGCGGGGCGCGCTTCGGCGTGTGGGCGCCGAACGCGGCGGCCGTCTCGGTGGTCGGCGACTGGAACGGCTGGCAGGAGGGCGCGTCGCGCCTGGAGCCGCGCGCCGACGGCAGCGGCATCTGGGAGGGCGAGGTCGCGCAGGTGCAGCACGGGCAGGCCTACAAGTACCGCGTGCTCTCCAAGCATCGCGGGTACGTGGCCGACAAGGCCGATCCCTTCGCGGTCCTGGCCGAGGTGCCGCCGGCGACCGGCTCGCGGGCGTGGGACCTGGACTACGAATGGGGCGACGCCGACTGGATGAGCACGCGCGCGGCGCGCAATGCGCTCGATGCGCCGATCGCGGTCTACGAACTGCACGCCGGCTCATGGCGCCGCCGCGACGGCAGTTTCATCGGTTACAGGGAGCTGGCCCACGCGCTGGCCGACCACATGGTCGCAATGGGTTTCACGCACGTCGAGCTGATGCCGATCACCGAGCACCCGTTCTACGGCTCGTGGGGTTACCAGACGACCGGCTACTTCGCGCCGACCGCGCGCTACGGCACGCCGCAGGACTTCATGTACTTCGTCGACCATCTGCACCAGCGCGGCATCGGCGTGCTGCTGGACTGGGTGCC
>DATEFR010000735.1:0-9303 GCA_035280545.1 Burkholderiaceae bacterium
GCTGACCAACGCAGCGAAGATCACGAAGCCGCTGTTCGTCGTGCAAGGCCGCAACGACCCGCGCGTGCCGTACACCGAAGCCGAGCAGATCGTCGCGAAGGTGCGCGAGAACGGCACGCCGGTCTGGTATCTGCGCGCCGAGAACGAGGGCCACGGCTTCGCGCGCAAGGAGAACGCCGACTTCGAGTTCTACGCCACCGTGATGTTCCTGCGGCGCACGCTGCTGGGCGAAAAGCCCTGAGTAGCCGGTTCCGTCGCCGCTCGGGCTACGCCGGCGGCCCCTGGAACCCGCCGGCACGCAGCGTGATCACCAGCGTGTCGCGATGCCCGCCGGCCGCGGCGTCCAGCGGCTGGATCGGCGTGCTCTCGTGGATCACGCGCGCATCATCCAGCAGCAGCGTGGTCCATGGTTCGGTCATCGTGAAGCGCTGACCGTTCGGGCCCTCGGCATCGAACACGCGGGTCTCGGCGCCCTTGATGCCGACGCGGTCGACCAGCGTGACCGCGACGAGGTCGACGCCGTCGCGGTGCGCACCCTCCGGGGTCGGCCGGCCGATGCCGTCGGTCGTGTCGATGCGGAACTGGTGCGCTTCGACGTACCACGGCTGCACGCCCTTCAGCGCCGAGGCCTGCGCCGCCAGCAGGCGCAGCAGCGCATTCCAGGCCGGCGCCTCGGCGACGCTCGCGGCGATAGGCTCGAACCAGCGCTCGAGCCCGCCGTGCAGCGCGTTGTATTCGACCGGCTGCCAGTGCGCGCGGTGCGCGACCTGCCGCACCCCGGTACCGTCGACGACGAAACACGAGTGGCGCCGGCGCCGGTAGTGGCCGCCGTCGCGCAGGTAGGTGTCGGGCGGCAGGTCGTTCCACGAGGGTCGCAGCGCGTCGAGCGCAGCATTCGTCGCCGGCAGCAGCTCGCACAGCGCGGCGGCATCGAGCACCGCGAGGCCGCGCTCGCGCAGCGCCGGCACCAGGTGGTTCGGCGACGTGATCGGGGGATGGAGCGTTCGGGTCATCCCGACATCATGCCGTGCCGGCGCGAGGCATGGATGCGGCAGGGGTTCCGTCACGGAACAAACCGGTGCCGGGGTCACCGCGTGCTTACGTCCTCGCACACAACTTCAACTGCGTCGTGCAGTGTCTTCACATGCGGAACGCCACGATCCAGGCTCTCTTTTCCGCATCAGGAACCCCGAATGAAACGAATGATTCTGTCCCCCACGCTGACGGTCTTCGCCGGCGCTGCGATGCTGAGCTTCGCGACGGCCTCGCATGCCGATGGGCTGTCGATCGGCGCCAGCATCGGCGATGCGCGGCACAGCGGCGACTCGCTGCTCGGCGGCTACCCCGCCGACCGCTCCAACCTCGGCGGCAAGCTCTACGGCGGTTATTCGTTCACGCCGAACTTCAGCCTCGAGGCCGGTTATGCGGACCTCGGTCGCATCAAGAGCGATGCCGGCCGGCTGCGCGCCGACAGCTGGTTCCTCGATGCGGTGGGCACGCTGCCGCTGGGCAACGACTTCTCGCTGCTGGGCCGCGTCGGCGTGATCAACGGCCAGCTCAAGCGCGACCTGAACGGCTCGCAGATCGACGGCAGCACGTCCGCGAGCGAACGCGGAAGCGGCTACAAGCTCGGCGCCGGGCTGCAGTACGACTTCAACAAGAACACGTCGCTGCGTGCCGAGTGGGAGCACTACCGCTTCGATGCACTCGACAGCACGCCGCGCACCAACCTGCTGTCGGTGGGCGTGAACTACAAGTTCTGAGCACCGTGCGGCGGCGATGCGGCCGCCGCCACCGAGATGCGCGCACCGGCCACGGCCACCACCTGGCCCGCGCGGATCTTGCAGGTCTTGCGCAGCTCCTCGCGCCCGTCGACCTGCACCTGGCCCTGCGCGATCATCAGCTTGGCCGCGCCGCCGCTGGGCGCGAGCGCGGTGGCTTTCAACAGCGCGTCCAGCGTGATGTACTCGCCGCGCAGTTCGAAGTCGATCTCGGTCACTGAACTACCCTCCGCGCTCCGCGCTCCGGGATTCGCGCTTGGGAGCGGCCCGGCGCGCTCATGCCGCAGCGTACGCGAGCCCGAACTCGCGCGCCAGCAGCTCGTACGAACGGCGCCGCACGTTGGGGTCGTGGGCCCAGGTGTTGATCACGATCTCGTCCAGCTCGAGCTCGTCGGCCAGCGCGCGCAGCTGCGCCGCGACCTCGGCGCCGGTGCCGACGAACGCCTTGCGGCGCATCGCCTCGACCGTGGGCCACTCGTCGGCCGTGAAGCCGCGCGCGGCGATCGCATCCGGCGACTGCAGCGGGCCCAGCACGCCCCGCGCGCGGTCGACGCGCCAGCGTTCGCGGCCGAGCGCATGGTGCAGCGCTTCGTCGCGCGTGTCGGCGGCGAGCGCCCAGACGCAGACCGTCGCCCGCGGCTTCGGATGCCGTTCGCTGGCCCGGTAGAGCTGCCGGTACAGCGCGAGCGCCTCCTCGGTGCCCTGCCCGTCGACGAAGAAATATGCGTAGGCATACGGCAACCCGAGATGGGCGGCAAGCTGGGCGCCGTAGTTCGAGCTGCCGAGCACCCAGATCTGCGGCGCATGCGGCCCGCGCGGGTGCGCCGCGATGCCCTCATGCGACGGCTGCGAGGTCCAGGCCTGCAGGTCCCGCACCTGCTCGGGGAAGTTCTCGGCCGCGCCGTACGCATTCGGGTTCAGCGCACGCGCCGTGCGCATGTCGCCGCCGGGCGCGCGGCCGACGCCGAGGTCGATGCGCCCCGGCGCGAGCGCCTCCAGCACGCGGAACTGCTCCGCGACCTTGAGCGCGCTGTAGTGCGGCAGCATCACGCCGGCGCTGCCGATGCGGATGCGCGTCGTGCGCGCGGCAATCGCAGCCATCAGGATCTCGGGCGCGCTGCCGACGATCGTGGGCAGCGCGTGATGCTCGCTGAGCCAGAAGCGGGCGTAGCCGAGCTTTTCGCAATGCTGGGCGAGCGCGAGCGTGTCGCGGATCGCCGCGTCTTCGGTGCTACCGGCCAGCGAGACCGACTGGTCGAGCACCGACAGGACCAGGTTCGACGTCATGGTCACCTCAGCCGTGCGGGTGTGTCGGGTCGACCCAGCGCACGTCTTCCGGCTTTTCGACCGGCTCGATGTCGAGGTTGACCGCCACCGCCTCGCCGTCGCTGCGCACCAGCACGCACTCGAGCACTTCGGTCGGACTCGCGTTGATTTCCTGGTGCGGCACGAACGGCGGCACGTAGATGAAGTCGCCCGGGCCAGCCTCGGCGGTGAACTCCAGCCGCTCGCCCCAGCGCATCCGCGCCCGGCCCTTGACGACATAGATCACGCTTTCGAGCGGGCCGTGATGATGCGCGCCGGTCTTCGCGTTGGCGTGTATGTGCACGGTGCCCGCCCACAGCTTGCTCGCGCCGACGCGCGCGAAGTTGATCGCGGCTTTTCGATCCATGCCCGGCGTCTGCGCGGTATTGGGATCGAGCTGGTCGCTGGGCACGACACGCACGCCGTCGTGCTTCCAGCGCGGTTCATGCGATTCGGTAGGGGCCATCGAGTTCGAGCTTTTTTGTGGAATCGGGCCGATTCTGCGACGCCGTCTGCCGCGCTGCCGTGGGGGTCCACGCAACACACGCCCAGCGACAAGGCCTTTTTCGTGTACATTCGCCCGCACAGTTATACGCAAGACAGTGGTTGTTCGTGATTCTTCCTTCTGAACTGGCGTGGTTCTCGCGCCGGGCCTCGTTCGAAATCCCTTTGATCGTTTCTTGAGTGTCGCTGCATGCGTCGCATGTGCGGCGCATTTCTCTTTCATTGAATTGGATTTCAAAACATGACGACCCAAACCGGTACCGTGAAGTGGTTCAACGAAGCCAAGGGCTATGGCTTCATCGCCCAGGACGCGGGCGGCGCGGACCTGTTCGCGCACTTCCGCGACATCCAGGGCTCCGGCTTCAAGACCCTGGTCGAGAACCAGCGCGTCGAATTCGAAGTGAAGCAGGGCCAGAAGGGCCTGCAAGCCGCGAACATCAAGCCGCTCTGAGCGTTCCGCTCTTCGCAAAAAGCCGCAGCCGTCGCTGCGGCTTTTTTCTTGGGGCGCGGCGCTGCGCTCGTCGCCTGCGCGACATCGCCGCGGCGCGCGCGGCCTAAGATGCTCGGCTCATTCGAGGAGACCATGCCATGACGACGCCGCTCGCCGCCCTGACCAATCAGCAGATCCGCCTCGCGGCGCGCCCGAACGGCCTGCCGACGCGCGCCGACTGGCAGTTCACGACCGAGCCGGTCGCCGAGCCGGCCGATGGCGGGGTGCTCGTCAAGACGCTGGCGCTCTCGCTGGACCCGGCGATGCGCGGCTGGATGAACGAAGGCAAGAGCTACATCCCGCCGGTGGGCATCGGCGAGGTGATGCGTGCGGGCGGCATCGGCCGCGTGGTCGCGTCCAAGAATCCGGCGTTCGCGGTCGGCGATGTGGTCAGTTGCACGCCCGGCGTGCAGGCCTACAGCGTCGTCGCGGCGGACCAGATCAAGCGCACCGGCCTGTTCAAGGTCGACCTGCGCCTGGGTTCGGCCACGCAGTGGCTCAACGTGCTGGGCATGCCCGGCATGACCGCGTACTTCGGGCTGATGGACGTCGGCCTGCCCCAGGCCGGCGAGACCGTCGTCGTGTCGGGCGCGGCCGGGGCGGTCGGGCAGACCGTGGGCCAGCTCGCGAAGGTCAAGGGCTGCCGCGTCGTCGGCATCGCCGGCGGGCCGGCCAAGTGCGACTGGGTCGTCAAGGAGCTGGGCTTCGACGCCTGCGTCGACTACAAGGCCGGCAACCTGAAGGACGCGCTGCGCGAGCACTGCCCGAAGGGCATCGACATCTACTTCGACAACGTCGGCGGCGAGATCCTCGACACCGTGCTGACCCGGCTCGCGCGCAAGGCCCGCATCGTGATCTGCGGCGCGATCAGCCAGTACAACAACCTGGCGGCGGTGCAGGGGCCGAAGAACTACATGTCGCTGCTCGTGAACCGCGCGCGCATGGAAGGCATGGTCGTGTTCGACTACACCGATCGCTTCCCGGTCGCGGTGCAGGAGCTCGCGGGCTATCTGAAGGACGGCCGGATGAAGAGCAAGGAAGACGTGGTCGGCGGCGGAATCGATGCGTTTCCGGAGACGCTGCTGAAGCTGTTCAACGGGGAGAACTTCGGGAAGCTGGTGCTGGAAGTGGCGACAGATTGAGCTTCTTTACCGCAGAGGCGCAGAGAACGCAGAGGTTTGCAGAGAAACACTCGGCCTGACCTCTGCGCAACTCTGCGGTCTCTGCGCCTCTGCGGTGAAATCAGACCGCAACCAACCCCCGCCCCTTCAGCATCGCCCCCACCGTCGCGTCGCGCCCGCGAAACGCGCGGTACGCCTCGGTCGGCTCGATCGAATTGCCCGACGAATAGATGAAGCGCCGCAACCGCGCCGCGACCGCCGCATCGAACGGGTTGCCGGCTTCGACGAACGCGTCGTAGCCGTCCGCATCCAGCACCTCGGCCCACAGGTACACGTAGTAGCCGGCCGCGTAGGCCGAGCCCGAGAACAGATGCTGGAAGTGCGGCAGCCTGTGGTTCATCCCGACATCGGCCGGCGCACCGAGGCGCGCGAGCTCGGCGCGTTCGAACTCGACGATGTCGGGCGCCTCGGCGTCGGTCAGCGCGTGCACCGCCATGTCGACCAGCGCCGACGCGGTGTAGCGCACCGTCTCGAACCCCTGGTTGAAGAGCCGCGCGGCCAGCAGCCTCTCGATCAGCACGTCGGGAATCGGCTCGCCGGTGCGCCAGTGCCGCGCGTGGCGCTTCAGCACCTCCGGCTCGGCCAGCCAGTGCTCGAAGATCTGCGACGGCAGCTCGACAAAGTCGCCGAGCACCGCAGTGCCGGCGAGCCGCTCGTAGGTCACGTTCGACAGCAGCCCATGCAGGCCGTGGCCGAACTCGTGGAACAGCGTGCTGGCGTCGTCGAAGCTGAGCAGCGTGGGCTCGCGCGGCGCGGCCTTGGCGAAGTTGTTGTTGTTCAGCACGACCGGCCCGCGCCCCGCCGCCGCGTTGCGTGACTGGTTGCGCAGCGTGCTCATCCACGCGCCGCTGCGTTTGGTCGCCCGTGCGTAGTTGTCGTGCAGGAACAGGCCGATCAGCGTGCCGCCGTCCGCGCCGCCGTTCGTGCTGCCGCCCTGGTAGACCTCGTAGACCTTCACGTCCGGGTGATAGGCCTCGATCTCCGGCTTTTCGACGAACGAGACGCCGAAGAGGCGCTGCGCGCAGTCGAACGCCGCCTCGACCATGCGATCGAGCGCGAAGTACGGCTTCACGGCGGCCTCGTCGAGGTCGTAGCGCACCTGCCGCACCTTCTCGGCGTAGTAGCGCCAGTCCCAGGCCGCTATCGCGGCGGCCTCGCCGCGCGACAGCGCGAGCGCCTGCAGCGCCGCGCGCTCCTCGGCGGCACGCGCCTTGGCCGGCTCCCAGACCTGCTCGAGCAGCCGCGTCACCGCGGCCTGCGTGCCGGCCATCGTATCGGCCAGCGCGTAGTCGGCGTAGCTCGCATAGCCGTGCAGACCCGCCTGCTCGCGGCGCAAGGTCAGGATCTCGCGGGCGATCGGCCGGTTGTCGTGCTCGCCCGCATGCTCGCCGCGGCCGATCCAGGCGCGGTACGCCTGCTCGCGCAGGTCACGACGCTCCGAGAACGTCAGGAACGGCAGGATGTGCGAACGCGACAGCGTGACCACCATCGCATCGGCTATGCCGCGCTCGCGCGCCGCCTGGCGCGCCGCAGCGCGCACGAAGTCGGGCAGCCCGGCGGCATCGGCCTCGTCGCGCAGCACGAGCTGGAACGACGATTCGTCGGCCAGTACGTTCTGGCCGAAGCGCGTCATCAGCTCGGCGAGCCGCTCGACGATCTGCGCATAGCGTTGCTGGGCCGCCGGTTCGAGCTTCGCGCCGGCGCGCACGAAGTCGAGGTGGAAGCGCTCGAGCACGCGGCACTGCTCGGCGGTCAGGCCGAGCTCGCCACGACGCGCGTGCAGCGCGTCCATGCGTTCGAACAGCGCACGGTGCATCGAGATCGCGCTGAAGTGAGCCGCGAGCCGCGGCGCCATGCGGCGCTGCACCGCCTGCAGATCCGGCGAGGTCTCGCTGGACGTGAGGTTGCGGAACAGCTCGCCCACGCGGTCGAGCAGCCGGCCGCTGCGGTCGAACGCGGCGATCGTGTTGTCGAAGCTCGGCGCCTCGGCGTTGCGTCCGATCGCGTCGACCTCGGCGCGGTGCTGACGCAGCGCCTCGTCGAATGCCGGCTCGAAATGTTCGGCCCGGACGAGCGAAAACGGCGGCAGCTCGTGCGGGGTGTCCCACGGCTGGAGCAGCGGGTTGATGTTGTTCGCGGCAGTGCTCATCGGCGCTGTTCTCCCTGATGTCTCTCTCTTTTTGCGCGCCGCCTACTTGCCCTTGCGGATCGCGATCTCGTCGTCTTCGAAGTAGCGCCGGTTGCTGCAGTTCTTCGTGAACGACTCGCGCTCGGTGTTGAAGGCCTGGACGCGGGTGTTGAACTGGTTCACCTGGTCCTGGTAGTCGTCGATCATCTTGTCGCGCGCAGCGGCCTGCTCGTTGTAGGCATTGACCGCCTCGGGGTTCGTGCGGTCCAACGCTTCGAGCTGGGTCTTCAGCGTATCGCCGCGCTTGCCGATCTCGGCCTTGTCGGCGTTCAGCTTGTCCTGCTGCGCCTGCAGGTCGGTGTCCTGCTGCTTGACCTTGGTCTGCTGGTTCATGCAGTCGCGCAACTGCGCCTTGGTCAGGAACGGGCCGCTGGCCTTGCCGCTGCCGAACGTGGCTTCCTTGCCGGCCGCGAGGCCCGCAGTCGCGGCCGACGACAGCAGCGCCGCAGCCACCAGCGTGCGAATCAGAATCTGAGGGGTGTGCATGAGAACGAACGAATAGCGAAGAGAACGAATAGCGAAGAACGAATGGCGAAAAGCGGCGGTTCGATGGAACGACCGGTCACGCATCATGCCATCACCGACGCCACCCACGATGTCGTCACCGGTTCGCGCATCGTGACGAGCTCTTCGGCCGCGGTCGGGTGGATGCCGATCGTCGCGTCGAACTGCGCCTTGGTCGCGCCGGCCTTCATGGCAACGCCGAAGCCCTGCACGATTTCGCCGGCGTCGGCCCCGACCATGTGCAGGCCGACGACCCGGTCGCTGGCCGCATCGACCACCAGTTTCATCAAGGTGCGTTCGTGACGGCCCGACAAGGTATGTTTCAGCGCCTTGAACTCGCTGCGGAAGACGTGCACGTCGCCATAGCGCTCGCGTGCGGCCTGCTCGGTCAGGCCAGCCGTTCCGATGCTGGGGTCGGTGAAGACCGCGGTCGGGATCAGCCCGTAGTCGACGCGCCGCGAGCCGTCGCCGTACAGATAGTCGACCAGCGCCATCGCCTCGGCCAGTGCGACCGGCGTGAGCTGCACCCTGTCGATCACGTCGCCGAGCGCGTGGATCGCCGGCACGCTGCTGCGGTAATGTTCGTCGACAATGACCGCGCCGTCCGGCGACAGCGCCACGCCGAGCTCGGCCAGGCCCAGCCCCGTCGTGTTCGGGCGCCGCCCGATCGCGTAGAGAATGGTGTCGGCCGCGAGCGTGTCGCCATCGGCCAGCGTCGCGCGCAACGCAGCGCCGTCACGCTCGATCCGGATCGGCTCGGCCCGCGTGCGCAACCCGACGCCCCGCTTGCGCATCTCGGCCGCGACGAAATGGCGGATGTCGTCGTCGAAGCCGCGCAGCACCTGCTCGCCGCGGTAGAGCTGCGTGACCTGGGCACCGAGACCGGCGAAGATGGACGCGAACTCGCACGCGATGTAGCCGCCGCCCACCACCACCAGGCGCTGCGGAAACACCGGCAGGTCGAACATCTGGTCGGACGTGACCGCGAGCTCATGCCCCGGCAGCACCGGCACCGACGGGCGCGCGCCGGTCGCGACCAGCACGCGCCGGGCCCCGTATTCGCGGCCGTCGACCTCGATGCGATCGGGTGCACGCAGCATCGCGCGCCCCGGCAGCACCGTGACACCCGCGCCGTGCAGCAGCTCGGCATAGACCCGGTTCAGCCGCGTGATCTCGGCCGCGCGGTTGGACTTCAGCGTCGCCCAGTCGAAGCGCGGCGCGGGCTCGACGGCCCAGCCATAGCCGCGCGACTCCTCGAACGCATCGGCGTAGTGCGACGCGTAGCTGTAGAGCTTCTTCGGGATGCAGCCCAGGTTCACACAGGTGCCGCCCAGCGGCGCCGGGTCCGCC
>DATEFR010000736.1:0-2533 GCA_035280545.1 Burkholderiaceae bacterium
GCCCCCGTCCCGCTGGCGAGCAGCAATCCCGGCAGCGGCTCGAACGCACCGACCTCGGTGCCCGTGCCCACCGGGTGGGACGAGACCCAACTGGGCGACCTGGAAAAGATCCTGATGGAACACATCGGCCCGGTCGGCAAGGTGCTGGTGCGCCGCGCCGCACGCGGCTGCACCGACCTCGCCGTCGTGCGCGACGAGGTCGCCCGCGGCATCGCCGACCGTGAACTTCGCGAGCGGTTCGTCGCCGCGAGCACGCGACTCGTCGGCCATGCGCCAGCGCCTGCGCCGCAGCGCGGGTCGCGCCCCTACGCCGAGACCCTGCCGGTCGGCGACCCCAAGGACGAGCCGCTGCGCGCCGACGATGCCGACAAAGCCGCTGCCGTGATGGCCGGCTCGCTGGGCCCGATCGCGCGGGTGCTGGCGAAGAAAAGCGCCAGCCGGTCCACCACGCGGGAGCAGTTCGTCGCCGACATCCTGAGCAACTTGACACCGGGCGTCGACGCCAAGCGACTGGAAACCGAACTGTGGCGCGCGCTCGGCTGAGCCCGAGCGGACCTTTCGATGATTGCCCTGCGCCTCGTCAAACGCCCCGACGGCAGCGTTCCTGCACTCCCACCGCAAGCGCTGGATGCGAACGGCGTGACGATAGGGCGCTCGCCGCAGTGCGGGCTCGTGCTCGCCGACCCGTTGCGCGGCGTGTCGCGCAAGCACGCCTGGATCGGGGTCCAGCGCGGCGGCGGCACCGCGCTGCTGCGCTGCATCAGCACGACCACGCCGCTTGCCGTCAACGGCCAGCAGCTCGATCCCGGCGGCGAGCAGCTCGTGAAGCCGGGCGACCGGCTGCGCATCGGCGGCTTCGAGTTGCAGCTCGAAGACCCCGAGCTGACGACGATCCCGTTGCCGGTGGCACGCGCGCCGATGGCGCCGCCGCCGGCCATGTCGTCGCCGACGGCGATGCAGACACTGATGCCGACCGGCGCGGCCGTTCCGCTGCGCCAGTCCCGGCTCGACGCCTTGTGGGACGTGGACACCGCGCCCGATCCGCTGGGCAGCGAGTCGCCGTTGCCGCAGTCGATCGGCGCGGCACCGCTGGTGGCCGGTCGCACCCGCGCGCTGCCGCCCGATCCGATCGCCACCGTCGTCGCGCCGACGGCTACGTTCGCCGTGCCCGAGGCGTCCGCGCTGCCCGGGCCATCGTCGGCGCACGCCGCAGAGGCTCCCGCGAGCGATCTCGACGCCTTGCGCCTCGCGTTCCTGCGCGGCGCCGGCCTGCCCGACACGCTGCCGCGCGGCACGCTCGAGATCAACGCCGAGTGGATGGCTCACCTGGGCGCGCTGCTGCGCGCGGCCGCCGAGGGCACGCTCGCGCTGCTCAACAGCCGGGCCGTCGCCAAGCGCAGCATACGCGCCGAAGGCACGCGCATCACCGCCCAGGAGAACAACCCGCTGAAGTTCGCACCCGATGGCGCCGAGGCACTGGCCTTGCTGCTCAGGTTGCACAGCGCGCGCGGGTTCCTCGACCCGGTCGACGCGTTGAACGACGCGCACGACGACCTGCAGGTGCACCAGCTCGCGATGGTCGCCGGCATGCGCGCCGCGGTGTTCGAGCTGGTCTCGCGGCTCGGGCCGAACGCGCTCGAAGCCGCCGAAGCGCAACCCGGCGGATTGCGCAAACTGTTCCGGAACGCGCGCGACGCAGCACTGTGGCGGCGCCATCGCGAGCAGCATGCGCGCCTGCTCGAACACTTCGACGACGACTTCGAAGCCGTGTTCGGCCGCGAATTCGTCCGCGCCTACGAAGAGCAGGCGCGCCTGGCCGCGGCGCAGCGCAACAGGCCCTAGCGAACGCTGCCGCGATCGCCCGCCCCTATCCAGTCGAGCACGAGGCCGTCGCGCGGCGGCCAGTCCTCGGCGAGTGGCGGCGGGTCCTCTTCGCGGTCGATACGCCACCAGAACGAGCGTGCGGCCGGCCAGCGCTCGCACAGGCGCTGGAAGCCGCCGTCGGCTTCATCCGGCAAGCCGATGTCCCACGCGAGGCCGGTCACGTGCGCCGTGCCGCGCTCGAAGTCCTTCAGCGAGATCCGCTCGCGGCTCGCTGCGAGCAGCCAGTCGGCCAGCTCGCGTGTGCGATCGAGCAGCGCGGGCACGGCCGCCGCGCGCAATGCCGCCTCGTCGTAGGCCTCGGCCAGCAGCAACGGGAAGACGCGCCCGACCCGATCGCACGACGCGACGACGGCGCCGCACCACGCCGGCTCGCCCGCCAGCACCGGCCCGAACGCACAGGCCCACGGCGGCATCGCCTGCAATCGTTCGCGCAGCGCGGCGGCGCCGAGCTGCTGGGCGGCATGCGCGAGGCCGCGCTGCAGCCACTCGTCCCACGGTCGCGACCACGAGCGCGGAACGCCGCGGCCGACGAAGTCGCCGCGCGACGGCAGCTTGCCGTACCAGGCGACGGACTGCGGCACGAGCAGGTTCGCGGTGTGCTCCATCACCAGGCCTCGGGGCAGCGGAAGCTGTCCAGATCCGCGAGCAG
>DATEFR010000737.1:0-6878 GCA_035280545.1 Burkholderiaceae bacterium
AGCGCGAACCGCTGGTCGCGACCACCGATGCCGATGCGCTGCTGCGCCGGCTCGGCACGCTGGCGATCGTCGACGCGCGTGCCGGCGAGCGCTTCCGCGGCGAGGTCGAGCCGCTGGACAAGGCCGCCGGTCACATCCCCGGCGCGCTGAACCGCTTCTTCAAGGACAACCTCGCCGCCGACGGCCGCTTCAAGCCGGCCGAGCAACTGCGCGCCGAGTTCGGCACCCTGCTCGGCGCACGGGCGCCCGGCGAGGTGGTGCACCAGTGCGGCTCGGGCGTGACCGCGTGCCACAACCTGCTCGCGATGGAGCATGCCGGGCTGAGCGGCGCGCGCCTGTACCCGGGATCGTGGAGCGAGTGGTCGTCCGATCCGGCGCGGCCGGTCGCGACCGGCTGACGCCGGAGCAGGCCACCGCCCGGAACCGCAGGCGAAACCACGCCTTTTGATGCGGATCAAACGCCGTGCGCGCGTCGGACGTGTCCGATTGCAACGCGCGGCACCTTGCGCTACAAGGGATCACCGACCTCCACTTCGAGGAGTTGATCATGTTCAAGCGCATCCTCGTTCCCACCGACGGTTCGGATATCACCGCGAAGGCCGTCGATACCGCGGTCGCGTTGGCCAAATCGGTAGGCGCCAAGCTGTACACGATCAGCGTGAAGGAGCCTTTCCCGTACAGCGCGATCTCCGAGATGCAGCCGACGCCGCCGCAGGAGTTCTTCGACGCGCAGGAGCGCATCGCCACCAAGCGGGTGCAGGCCGTGGCCGAGCAGTGCGCCACGGCCGACGTGCCGTGCCAGGCCCACACGGTCGAGGCGCTGCACCCGTGGGAGGCGATCATCGACCACGCGAAGCGCACCGAGTGCGATCTGGTGGTGATGGCCTCGCACGGCCGGCGCGGCGTCTCCGCGCTGCTGCTGGGCAGCGAGACGCAGAAAGTCCTGACGCACTCGAAGGTGCCGGTGCTGGTGGTGCGTTGAAGACGTACGCGATCAGGCCGCGCCGTTCGCCTTGAACCACTCGGTGCAACGCTTCCAGCCGTCCTCCGCACTGCCCTTGTGGTAGCTCGGCCGGTAGTCGGCATGGAACGCGTGCTGCGCACCGGGATAGACGACGAACTGCGCGCGCCGCGCCGCGGCGCTGCCGTTGACCAGCGCCGCCTTCATCTGCTCGACGCTCGCGACCGGGATGCCGGCGTCCTCGCCGCCATACAGGCCCAGCACCGGCGCGTTGAGCTTGCCGACCAGGTCGATCGGCTGCTGCGGGTGCAACGGGTCGGTCGGGCCGGCCAGCCGGCCGTACCACGCCACCGCCGCCTTGACCTGGGTGCTGTGCGCGGCGTACAGCCACGTGATGCGACCACCCCAGCAGAAGCCGGTGACCGCCAGACGCTGCGTGTCGCCGCCATTCGCGGCCGCCCAGGTGACGCAGGCGTCGAGGTCGCCCATCACCTGCGCATCGGGCACCTTGGAGACGACCTCGCTCATCAGCTTGCTGATCTCGCCGTAGCTGCCGGCATCGCCCTGGCGCACGAACAGCTCGGGCGCGATCGCGAGGTACCCGAGTTTCGCGAAGCGCCGCGCGACATCGGCGATGTGCTCGTGCACGCCGAAGATCTCGGAGACCACGAGCACGACCGGCAGCTTGCCGCTCGCGGGCACCTTCGCGGGCTGCGCGCGGTACGCCGGCACCTTGAAGTCGCCGACCGGGATCGTGATCTCGCCGACCGTCAGGTCGCTGCTGTCGGTGCGTATCGTCTGCGCGGTCACGGGCAGCACCGCCGCGGCGAAGCCGCTGCCAACCGCGGTGCGGACGAAGTCGCGTCGCGTGAGATCGAGTTCAGCTTCCGCTTGCATCGCAAAGGCTCCTTGGGTTCGGCATCCGCGCCGTCAGGCGGCGGATTCTAGGAGCCGCGCCTATTCACCGCCGTTCGCGCAGGTGATCTCGCGCTGCCCGGGCGAAAACGACTCGACCGATTGGCGCCACGGCGCGGTGCCGGGCCAGTGCAGCTCGACCTGCCGCGTCGCCGGCCGGTAGACCGCGCTGTACAGCGTGCCGTAGCCGCGCAGGTACGACGACTGGAACAGCGGCGGCCGCAGCAGCGCGGCGACCGCGTCGTCCAGCGACCCGTTGGCATCGAGTTGCGCCTGCAGGCAGGCGAGCCGCTCGGGCGAGCGGGTCGCCCGAGCATGCTCGGGCCACTCGACCTCCTGCTGAAAGTTCGTGACAGCCTGGCGCTTCGTGACCTCGACCGGCCGGTCCGGGGCGACGAACACGGTGGCCCATTCGCCTTTCGCGTCCAACAAGGTCACGCTGTAGGTCATGTGCACCGGCACGCGCTGCAGGATCGCGATGGCCTCGGCCGTGTCGTGCGCGACCTCGAGCAGGTAGCGCAGCACCAGCGGGATGCCGAAGCCGGTGCCGGTGGTCGTGCGCCCGCCGAACGACAGCGCGGCGGCCAGGCCCGATTCGTTGACGCCGTCGAGCGCTCCCCAGGCGCAATCGCCCAGCGCGACGACCCGCTGCCCGCTCCAGCGCGTCGCGAGCCAGTTGCCTTCGAGCAGCAGCGGCGCGAAGTCATAGTTGCGCAGCAGCGCCGGCGCTTCGTTCCCCGTGGGGTCGAGCCAGATGCCTTGCGAGCAGCCGGCGATGTAGGGCGGCGGGCACCACAGCGACAGGAAACGCGCCTCGACATCGCCGCCGCCGGCCAAGTCGACCAGCTTCTCCCAGGTCGGCACCAACTCGGGCATGTGCTCGCGCAGCGCGCGGCGCGACTCGAGAAAGCTCGGCCGCCCGACCGCGCCGCCGCGCAGGAACCAGGCGCGGTAGCCGGGCCAGCTCTGCTCGAACTGCGCCTGCCACTGCGGGCCGGGCGTGTCTTCGATCAAAGTCCGGAAGTTGATGTGAATGGTCACGGCGTTGCCCTCACCCCAACCCTCTCCCGCAAGCGGGAGAGGGAGCCAAACAGCTCGATCTGCCTCCCTCTCCCGCTGGCGGGAGAGGGCCCGGGGTGAGGGTCTGGCCGTGCATCAGAGGATCTTGAACGAGCCCGGTTCCGGCGCCGCCTCGTGCTGCGTCGTCACGATGGGCTTGCCATCGTAGTGCTGCTTGATGCCGCGGATCCAGTCGCGCGCCCGCACGTTGAGCTTGAAGTTGTCGTCCATCGAGCGGCCGCGCGTGATCAGGATGCCGAGGTCGGCGCCTTCGTAGCGGTAGTCGCCCGGGCCGGTGATGCGCAGGAAGAAGGCCTCGCGCTCGCTGTCGATCGCGCGGCGCTCGTAGTCGAAGCGCTGGTAGCCGATCGAGCCGTCCTCGTTCATCTTGTAGATGCCGGTCGCCGGTGCGCGCGCCACCTGGTCGATCTTGTCCTCGGTGTACTTGATGACGACCTGCGACCACGAGTCGATGAAGTGCGGCTGCGCCCAGCGCTCGTTGATCTCCTTCACGTTCAGGTCGAACGGCACGCCGCTGAACTCGAGCAGGTGGAACAGGAACAGCGGCGCGTCGGCATACGCGAACGCCGCATGGTTGGTCATCGGGCTCGCGCCGCAGATGCGCGGGTTCAGCTCGCCGAGGTAGACCTCGCCCGAGTCCTGGTCGATCAGGAAGTCGAGGTCGAAGTAGCCGCGGTAGCCTTCTGCCAGCAGCTGGTTGCCGAACTTCTCGGCCATCTCGCGCGCCCTCGCACGCACGCCTTCGCTGAACGCGCCGGGGAAGACCTCGTTGCCGCACCAGCCGCCCTTGTACGGCGTCAGCTCCTTCGCGCCGACCACTTCGGTCAGCAGCGGCCCGACCAGCGTGCCCGACTGCGTGGCGCACGCTTCCAGCGTCGCGCCGCGGCAGTTGATGCGCTTCATGATCTTCACTTCGGGGTCGTTGACGATCTCGTCCTTGTGCTTCTCGAAGTCGGCTTCGCTCGCGATGAAGAAGGTCGTGTGGCCGGAGTCGCCGAACGCGCTCTGGATCACGAGGTCGTGGCCGAGCTTGTGGCGGTCGGCGATTTCCAGCAGGTTCTGGTAGCTGCCGACCTTCTCGAGCGCGTTCGGCACCGAGTACACGCCGGCCTTGTTGCCGATGCGCACGGTTTCCATCTTGTTGTCGCAGCGCGTGCGCAGCTTGGCGGGCGGGAACCACACCTCCATGCCGAGCTCTTTCGCGAGCGCCTCGGTCTTCTCGTCGAACATCAGGAAGGTCGCGACAGGCTTGCCGCCGCGGCGCTCGATCAGGTCGATCACCTCCTTGTGCTGCAGCAGGTAGTTGTTGATGTCCTCGATCGACTGGAACTCGTCGTGCGGCGACTCGGTCGGCACGAACACGTTCGGGTGCCGGCCGTCGAAGCAGTCGATGTAGCTGATGTAGCGGAAGCGGTTGACCCAGCGGTCGATGCCGAGCAGGTTGAAGTTGGTGGCGCTGATGAAGTAGATCGGCCGCTCGTTGCGGTGGAACATCAGCTTCAGATCGGAAACGTTCTGGACCTTGTTCGACATGGTGGCTCCTCTCTCCTTCGGTGACAGTGTTCAGGGCTGGACAGCGGGTTTCGTGGACGCGGCATCGGCAGCAGCAGATTTGCTCGCTTCCTTGTCGAGCGGCTGCGCGGCCCGGCCCGACAACGCGAGCGCAGCGCGCGCCGCGGTGGCCTGGCCAACCCGCGCGAGCGCCGCGTCGTTGAAGATGCGGAACCCCAGTTCGGGCCGGAAGCCGTGGATCTCGCGCACGTCCAGGGCCTTCATGAACTGCAGGATCTCGGCGCTGATCACCTGGCCCGGCACGAGGATCGGGAAGCCCGGCGGGTACGGGATCACGAACAGCGCCGAGACCACGTCGCGCCCGGCCTTGATCGCCTGCGCGGCCTCGTCCATCGTGATGTAGTCGCAGTTCGCGTCGTCGTATGAGAGGAAGAACGCGCTGCGGATGTCGCCATCGCGCGTCTCGGCGCGGCCTTCGACGCTGCGCCCGCGGAACGCGAAAGGGAAGCTCGAGAAGTCGGGCAGCGGCGGCTGCTCCAAGGTCAGCGAGCGCACCCGCTTCTCGTGGATGCGGCGCTCGATCGCGCTCATGTCGGCGATGCGCCCATCGACCGTGCGCGCGATCTTGACCAGCACCTCGATCAGGTAGGCCACCGCCGAACGCGTGCTGCCGATGTTCGTCATGAACAGCACGGTGTTGCGCGAGGTCTTGTTGATCTGGATGCCGTACTTGTCCATCAGCTCCTTGTTCTTGAACGTGTCGCCGTCCAGTCCGGTCGCGCCGATCGACAAGGTCGCGCGGGTCGGGTCGAGCACGAACTCGTCGGTGCGCCAGGCCGCCTCGAGGTTGTTCCAGCCGGTCTCGTCGTTGTAGTAGGACTCGACCGCCGACTCGCGGTACTCCTTCGGCACGACGTCGCCGACGCGCAGGAAGCGGAAGTAGCGCTTGAGCAGCGGATGGTTCAGCACCTGCTCGCGCAGGCTCATCGCGAGCTCGAGCTGGCGCTGGATCAGCTCGTAGCCCTCGAGCTCGACCTGGCGCCGGCCGACGTCGAGCGACGCGAGGATCTGGTAGTTCGGCGAGGTCGACGTGTGGGTCATGTAGGCCTCGTGGAAGGCCTCCTCGGCCTTGTCCTTGAAGTCCTGGTCCCACACATGGATCATCGAGCCCTGGCGCAGCGCGGTCAGCGTCTTGTGGGTCGAGTGGGTCGCGTAGACGCGCACGCGGGTCTTCGCCGGGTCGGGCAGCAGCCGTGTGTTCAGGATGCGCTCGTCGTCGCCCCAGTCGAAGCTCGCGTTGAACTCCGCGTGGCGCTGCGCATACGCCGGGTCCTGCAGCGTCTCGGCCAGCTTCGCGGCGCTCGCCATGCCGGTGCGCTGGCGGTAGATCGGGTGGCAGCGCGCGAACGCGAACCAGGCCTCGTCCCACAGGAACACCAGGTCGGGCTTGATCGCAAGGCACTCCATCATCACGCGCTCGACGTCGTAGACGATGCCGTCGAAGGTGCAGTTGGTCAGCAGCACCATGCGCACGCGATCGAGCGTGCCGGCCTTGCGGAAGTCGAGCAGGGTCTGCTTGATGTGGCGGATCGGCACCGCGCCGTACATCGAGAACTGGTCGAGCGGGTACGAGTCGAGGTACGCGACCTGCGCACCCGCGAGCACCAGCCCGTAGTGGTGGCTCTTGTGGCAGTTGCGGTCGACCAGCACGATGTCGTCGGGCCGCACCAGCGCCTGCACGACGATCTTGTTGCAGGTGCTGGTGCCGTTGGTCGCGAAGTAGGTGCGCTTCGCGCCGAACGCACGCGCCGCGTACTCCTGCGCGAGCTTCAGCGGGCCGACCGGGTCGAGCAGCGAATCGAGCCCGCCCGAGGTCGCCGAGGTCTCGGCCATGAACAGGTTCATGCCGTAGAACTCGGCCAGGTCGCCGATCCAGTTCGAGTTCATGATGGACTTGCCGCGCGCCAGCGGCAGCGCGTGGAACACGCCGGTCGGCTGCTTCGCGTAGTCGCGCAGCGCGTTGAAGAACGGCGCGCGATGCCGCTCGCCGACGCCCTTCATGATCGAGCTGTACAGCTCGATGTGATCCTCCTCGCCGAAGAACACGCGCTTGAAGACCTCGCCGACACGCGCCGCGATGTCCTCGACGTTGACGTCGGTCACGAGGTACAGGTCGAGCTCGGGGCGCAGCTGCGCGATCTGCCGGCCGAGCAGCGGGCCGCGCTCGAACTCGGGCATCTTCTCGATGTCCTGGTCCAGGCCGTCGAGAAAGCGCCGCAGCATGTCGTTGTGGTAGACCGAGCGGAACGGGAAGCCGTGCCGGATCACGACCGCCTGCAGGTTGAAGTTGACCAGCGTCGCGATCAGCGCATCTTCGAAGCTGGGCACGACGACCACGTCGAAGATGAAA
>DATEFR010000738.1:0-10159 GCA_035280545.1 Burkholderiaceae bacterium
GACGCGCATCGCCGCCGCGTCTTCATAGCCGGAATCGGAGTAGCCCAAGAAGGTCAGCACACGGCGGCCGCACTCGGCAAAGAAGCGGCCGATGCGCTCGATGTCGGCATCGCGCGCATCGTCGAGACCACTCGACGAGACGGAGTGTGCAGGCGAGGTCACGGGTTTGCGTCGTCAGGGGTTGGTGGGCAAGCCTAACAGTGCCAGGCGACGGCAGGCGCACCGCGTTGTGCACGACTGTGCGTTACAGCCGCGTTCGCTTCAGGGCCGGCTCCGGCAGCGCCTCGCCGGCGAGCCAGGCGCGCACGAGCTCGGCGGGATCGGCCTGCTGCGCGGCCAGCCAGACCAACTCGGGCGCGGCCACGCGCGTGCCCGCGGCACTGTCCGGCAGCTGCTGCGCCAGCTCGGCCACGAAGCGTGCGACCTTGCTCGAGCGCACCGGCTGATCGGGCTGCGGCGTCATGATCCGCAACTGCGCGAGCACGCCATCGGCGACCCGTTGCAGCCATGCGCGCGCACGCTCGCCCCCGGGCGCCTGCGCCGAACGCACGAAGACCACGCGCTCGAAGCCCAGGCTCGCCACCGCATGCTCATCGAGATCGGCGAGCCCGGCCTTCAAGGCCTGCGGCAAGGTGGCGGCGCGATGCGGCATCACGACGACCAGATCGCGCACGCCGCTCGCCTGCAGCCAGCGTGCGAGCGCGGGCAAGTCGTGCGGCTCCGGCCGCAGGAAGGCTTCTTCGCGGCCATTTGCATGGCGCTTCGTGTCGAACACGACCAGTGCGGTGTCGGCGAGCCCTGGGTGCGGCGGCGATCCGGGGGCGACGCGCCAGGTCTGCAAGCCCTGCACGCTGACCCGCAGCGCCTGGGTCACCAGCACGCGGATCGTCGCGAAGCGCTGCGATGCCAGCACCTGCTCGAGCACCGCCGAGCCGAGCGCGCCGCCGGCACCGGCGACCAGCAGCTTCGTTGGCGCGCGCAGAGGCGTCCGCAACGACACCGTGCAGGCTTGCGCCGCCTGCAACGCATGTTTCAACAACTCGGTCATGCCGCAACTGTGGTGACCACGGACAGCGCGAACGGCTTCGCGCTCGTTCGATTCGTTACGAATGAAAGGTGAACAATTTTCAGCCAATGCCCCCAGCGATCGCAATACGAGAATGTTCTCCGTAGACTTCGTGCTGTCCGCGCGGTGGCGGGCGTGAATCGGAAAATCACGAAAGCACAGGCTCAGGGAGAGTCCACCGAAGAAAACGCAGCGCTCGTCGCTGCGTTTTTCTTTGTCTGTCCCGTTTGTCTGTCCCGACTTGGCGTTGAAAACCCTCCGCGGCACCCCACTTCGGGGTTCGCTTGATAGCATTTGCCGCCCCTTCCCCAGGGCATTCGGAGGACATTCATGCTTCGCACGTTCACGTTGCCCGCTCGCCGCTGGTGGGCCGTCGCGTCCGCTCTGCTGGCCGCCCTCAGCCTCTCGGGCTGCGGCTACAACAACTTCCAGACGCTGGACGAGCAGGTGAAGGCCGCGTGGTCCGAGGTGCTGAACCAGTATCAACGCCGCGCAGACCTGATTCCGAACATCGTCGCGACCGTGAAGGGCGAAGCCAACTTCGAGCAGGAAACGCTGACCAAAGTGATCGAAGCGCGTGCGAAGGCAACGAGCATCCAGGCCACGCCCGAGCTGGTCAACAACCCCGAGGCGTTCGACAAGTTCCAGAAGGCGCAAGGCGAGCTGACCGGGGCGTTGAGCCGGCTGATGGTCGTCGCCGAGCAATACCCGCAACTCAAGGCGAACCAGGCGTTCCAGGACTTGCGGGTCACGCTCGAAGGCACCGAGAACCGCATCACCGTCGCACGCGACCGCTACATCAAGTCGGTGGCCGAGTACAACGTGCTCGCCCGCAGCTTCCCGAGCAACCTGACCGCGATGGTCTTCGGCTACAAGGTCAAGCCCAGCTTCACGGTGCAGAACGAACAGCAGATCTCGACGCCGCCGGCCGTCAGCTTCGACAAGCCGGCTTCGTCGAAGTGACCGGGCCGGCATCTTCGCCGTTGCCGCCGTTTCGCCGCCGGGCACGAAGAGCATGCGCACTGCCTTGATGACGATGAGCCGCGTCGCCGCGCTCGCGTGGGCCGCGGCGCTCCTGGCGTTGCTGTTGCTGGCCCTCGTGCCGCCGGCGGCGGCGCAGAATCTCGTGCCGGTGCCGCCGCTTGCCGGCCGCGTGGTCGACCAGACCGGCACGCTCACTGCCGCACAGGCCCAGGCGATCACGGCGAAGCTCGAGGCCATCGAGAAGCAGCGCGGCTCGCAACTGGTCGTGCTGATCGTGCCGACAACCGCGCCCGAGGACATCGAGTCGTACACGCAGCGCGTCGGCGATGCGTGGAAGCTCGGCCGGCGCGACATCGGCGACGGCCTCTTGATCGTGCTCGCGAAGAACGATCGCGCGGTGCGCATCGCGCCAGCCAAGGCGCTCGAAGGCGCGGTGCCCGACATTGCGGCCAGCCGCATCATCAGCCAGCAGATGCTGCCGGCGTTTCGCAACGGCGACTATGCCGGCGGGCTGAACGCCGCGATCGACAAGATCGCCCAGCGCATCGCCGGCGAAGGGCTGGCCGAGCCGACATCGCGTGACCGCGGCGGCGCGAACCGCGGCATGGCCACAGGAGCCCGCGGCTTCGACTGGCAGGACCTCGCGCTCTTCCTGTTCGTCGGCGTTCCCATCGTCGGCGCGATCCTGACCGGTCTCTTCGGCCGCAAGCTCGGCGCACTGCTGACCAGCGGCGCGGTCGGCGGCATCGGCTGGTGGTTGACCGCGAGCCTGCTGGTCGCCGCGGGCGCGGGGTTGGTCGCGCTGTTTCTCGTCGGCGTGATGGGAACGGGGGCGCTGCGCGGGGGCCGGACCGGGCGCGGCAGCGGCCCGGTGATCTGGGGCGGCGGCGGTGGGTTCGGTGGCGGTGGCGGTTTCGGCGGCGGTGGTGGCGGCTTCAGCTCCGGCGGTGGCGGCGACTTCGGCGGCGGTGGCGCGTCGGGCCGCTGGTGACTCGTTGGTGAATCGACAGTCGGCTCACGCGATGACCCATCCTGTCCTGCGTTTACTGAAGCATCGCCGTTACGACGAACGCGACGTGGTGCGTCTGCTCGGTACCGGTGCGCTGCAGCGCATCGCCCAGCGCGTCGCGGCGAGCGAGACCGGGCACAGCGGCGAGATCCGTGTCTGCGTCGAGGCCGGGCTGCCGTGGAGCTACCTGCGCCGCCATGCGACCGCGCGCGAACGGGCCGTCGGGATGTTCGGCAAGCTGCGCGTCTGGGATACCGAGCACGACAACGGCGTGCTGCTCTATCTGTTGCTCGCCGAGCACGCGATCGAGATCGTCGCGGACCGCGGCTTGAGCCGGCATGTCGGCGCGACGCAGTGGCGGTCGATCGCCGACACGATGAGCGCCGCCTTCGCGGCCGGTCGATTCGAAGAAGGGCTGAACCAGGCGGTAGACGCGGTCGACGGACTGCTGCGCCAACACTACCCGCTCGCCCCTGGCGAGACGAATCCGAACGAGCTGCCCGACATCCCCGACGTGCGCTGATCGGCCGAGCGCATGCCGCGGATCCGCATGGTGGTTGTCACTCAGTTCGGATGAGCTTCGGCACTCTCGGGCCGCGAGCGCACGGCCCAGACCACGCCCCCGACCAGCAGCGCGATGCCGACCAGCGTCTGCACTTGCGGGAAGCTCTTTCGCAGCGCATACGCGTAGGCCAGCGCGGACAAGGTCTCGAACACGATCAGCTGACCCGCCAGCGCCGGCGGCAGCCGCTGGCTCGCTTCGTTCCAGCACAGAGTGCCGAGCCACGACGCGAACAGGCCGATCGCGAACATCAACAGCACGAACTCGACGGGGCGCGGGCCGAACGGCATCGTGAACGTCTGTGACGGCATGGCGGCCGACCCGCCGCTCAGCGCGAACCACGCCCAGGTCAACGAATAGCCGATCAGCGCGAGCGGCAAGGTCGCGAGCCCCTGCGCGGTGGCCCAGCCGCGCGGGCTGCGGTCGGGGTGCGCGCGCAGCCACTCGGCGTTGCGCAACGGGTACCACGTCCAGCAGGCGACGGCACCGGTTGCGAGCAGCGCGCCCAGCGCATAACGGGCGAGGTCGGCATTCGGGTCGCGCCGCAGCTGCTCGAGCTCGACCTGGTTGACGCAGCCTATGCCCAGCCCAATCAAGACCAGCGACGGCGCCAGCCGCGACCACGCGAGCGGCGTCTCCACCCGCGCACCGGGCGCCGCGCGGCGCAGGTTCGCGGTGACCGCGATCACCACCGGCAGCGTGCCGATGATCATCGTCGGCAGCGGCCCGCCGGCGCGCTGGATGCCGCTGGCCAGGAACAGGTAGTAGACGATGTTGCCGATCAGCGCGAGCTTCAGCGCCTCGATCCAGTCGGCGCGGCTCAGCTCCTTCAGCTTCGCGCGGTCGAACCAGGCGAGCGGCAATGCGATCAGTCCGAACGCAAGATAGCGGCCGAACGACTGCAGCGCGGCCGGGTACTCGGGCAGCAGCAGCGGGCCGACGAACACCAGGCCCCACATCAGGCCGGCGGCGAGGGCGAACAGGATTCCGGAGACCAGCGGTGCGGCGAACATCGGGCCGCCAGTGTCGTCTAGGCGGCGCGGCGCGGTCTTGTACCCAGTTGCTGCTGATACCGGCCCGGCGTGACGCCATAGCGGCGCACGAACGCGCGCGTCAGGTGCGCCTGGTCGGTCAAACCCGACGCGGCCGCGACCGCGGCGGGTGCTTCGCCGGCCGCGAGCCGCTGCTTCGCATCGAACAGCCGCAAGGCCATCAGCATCTGTTGCGGCGTCACGTGGTGCGCACGCTTGAACTCGCGCAGGAAATGGAACGGGCTCAGCCCGGCGACGGCGGCGAGCGCCTCCAGCGCCAGCGTCTCGCCGAGCTGTGCGCGCATGAACTCGAGCACCGGTGCAAAACGCGGCGGGCGCGTTCCCGCAGGCAACGCACGGCCGACGCGCGCCGCGGGGCGCAATTCGTCGATCAGCAGCGCGAGGCGGCTGTCGAACGCGAGTGCGTCGTCGCAGGCCCACAGCGCCTGCAGCAGCCGGCCGACGCGGCGCGCGCGCGATGCGTCATGGCCGACCGCCTCGGCAAACCACCAGCCGCGTTCGCCGCTGACCGCCTCCAGCACGTCGGCGTCGAGGTACACCATGCGGTAGCGCCAGCCCTGCACGGTCTCCGCGCGGCCGGTGTGCAGCTCGTCGGGGTTCATCAGGACCAGCGAATCCGGCGGCGCCAGGTGGTCCGCACCGCGGTAGCGGAAGCGCTCGACGCCCGCCTCGATCGCGCCCAGCCCGTACGCGTCGTGCGTGTGCGGCTCGAACGCGTGCCGGACGATGTGCGCCTGGTACAGCTCGACCCCGGCGCGGTGCGGCGGACGCTTGAAGGCGGCACGGTCGGCCACATGGTCGAAATACTGAGGCACGCCGTTCATCGTGGAGCCATCATCGCATGTCGCGCACGCCGCGACCCGGCTGTAACATTCGATGCAACGGCCGCGCCGGCGTTGCAACGCGACCCCACGACAGGACAGAGGAGCGAATCCGCCATGACCGCCACCGAGCTGATCCTCGCCCGTTTCGCCGGCCTGAGCCCGACCCTGCAGCAGGCCGCGAAATTCGCACTCGACCATCCGAACGAAGTCGTGATCGGCTCGATGCGCACGCTGGCGGAGCGCGCCGGCGCGCAGCCGGCGAGCTTCGTGCGCCTGGCACAGGCGCTGGGCCTGGCCGGCTGGCCCGAGCTGAAGCAGGCGTTCGCCGCCGATCTGGGGCTGGATACGCAGGGCTACGGCCAGCGCGCGAAGAAGCTGGCCGGGCGCGGCCGGGACAGCGCGCTGCTCGGCGAACTGTTCGCCGTGCAGCGTCGCAACCTCGACGCGACCGAGCAGCACTGCGGCGCCTCGCTGCGCGGCGCCGCGAAGATCCTGCGGCGCGCCGGCGCGGTGCACGTGGCCGGGTTCCGCGCATGCTTCGCGATCGCCACGTCGCTGGTCTACGGCTACCGGCTGTTCCGCCCGTCGGTGCACCTGGTCGACGGCCTCGGCGGCGCGCTCGAGATGCAGCTGCGCAGCGTGCAGCCGCGCGACGTGGTCGTCGTGATCAGCTTCGCGCCGTATTCGCGCGAGGCGTTGATCGTCGCGCAGGCGGCGCGCAGCGCCGGGGCGCAACTGGTCGCGCTGGCCGACAGCAGCGCCGCGCCGATCGCGCTGGGCGCCGACGTGGTGATCCCCTTCGCGGTCGCGAGCCCGTCGTTCTTCCCGTCGGTCGCGGCCGGCATCGCGGCGGTCGAGGCGCTGCTCGAGGTGCTGGTCGCCGAGGCCGGCGGCGATGTCGCCGAGCGCATCGCGCGCAGCGAGCAGCAGCTGTTCGACTCGGGCGCCTACCTGCAGCCCCCGCCGGCCAAGCGCCGGCATGGCTAAGACCCGTTGACGCCCTGCAGGGGAGGGCTCTGCGCGAGCCCTCTCGGATCCGCAACGATCGTTGCAAACCCGTCTTGACATGGCCCACTTGTTGCTTATGATGGATTAGTCGCAACAAATGTTGCGACCCGCCGCCGTCACCCTGTCTTCACCGCCGCGAGGTCTGTCATGCGCCGTGTCCTTTCCCCCACCCTCCTCCTCTGCCTGGCGGGCGCCGCCGCCGTGCCGGCATACGCCGAACCGGGCGCGGTCCTGAAGAAGATCAAGGACTCGGGCGAAGTCACGCTCGGCTACCGCGAGAGCTCGATCCCGTTTTCGTACCTCGACGACAAGGCGCAGCCGGTCGGCTACTCGATCGAGCTGTGCGGCAAGGTCGTCGACGCGATCAAAGCCGAGCTCAAGATGCCGAGCCTCAAGGTGAACCGCCAGGCGGTGACTTCGCAGAACCGCATCCCGCTGGTCGCCAACGGCACCGTGCAGCTCGAATGCGGCTCGACGGTCAACAACGTCGAGCGCCAGGCCCAGGTATCGTTCAGCGTCACGAGCTTCATCGTCGCGACCCGTTTTGTCGCCAAGAAGAGCGCCGGCTACAAGACCATCGAGGACCTGAAAGGCAAGACGGTCGCGTGCACCTCCGGCACCAACACGATGAAGCGGGTGCGCGAGCTGAACGAGGCCCGCGGCCTCAACATGACGATCCTGAACGGCAAGGACCACGCCGAGTCCATGCTGCTGGTCACGAGCGGCCGCGCCGAGGCGTTCTTCGAGGACGACATCCTGCTGACCGGCATGGTCGCCGCCTCGGCCGACCCGGCTGGCTACGCGCTGAGCACCGAGGGCTACAGCGTCGACCCGTACGCGCTGATGTTCCCGAAGGACGACCCCGAGTTCAAGCGCGTCGTCGACAACGCGCTGACCTCGCTGTACAAGAGCGGCGAGATCACGAAGATCTATGACCGCTGGTTCATGAAGCCGATCCCGCCGAAGAACATCGCGTTGAACTTCCCGGCGGGCGCGCAGCTGCAGCGGGTCTTTGCCAAACCGACCGATTCGCCGAGTCCCGGGGACTACAAATGAGCCGCATCATCCATCGGCAGCTGGCAAACGTGCCGCCGCGCGCAGTGTCGGCGTCCGGCATGTACATCACCGATGCCGCCGGCCGCCGCTACCTCGATGCCTGCGGCGGCGCCGCGGTGTCCAGCCTGGGGCATGCGCATCCGGACGTGCTGGCCGCGATGCACGCGCAGATCGACAGGCTCGCCTACGCCCACACCAGCTTCTTCACGTCGGACGTCTCCGAGGCGCTGGCCGAGCATCTGGTCGAGCACGCGCCGCCGGGGCTGGACCAGGTCTATTTCGTCTCCGGCGGTTCCGAGGCCATCGAAGCGGCGCTGAAGCTCGCGCGCCAGTATTTCGTCGAGATCGGACAGGAGCAGCGCACCCACTTCGTCGCGCGGCGCCAGAGCTACCACGGCAACACGCTGGGCGCGCTCGCGGTCGGCGGCAACGAGTGGCGGCGGCGCCAGTTTGCCCCGCTGCTGATCGACGTGAGCCACGTCGCCCCGTGTTATGAGTACCGCCACCGCGTGCCGACCGAAACCGAAGGCGACTACACGGATAGGCTGCTGGCCGAACTCGACGCGACGTTCCAGCGCGTCGGCCCGGACAAGGTGATCGCGTTCGTCGCCGAAACCGTCGTCGGTGCGACCGCCGGCGCGGTGCCGCCGACCCGCGGCTACCTGCAGGGCGTGCGTGCGCTGTGCGACCGCTACGGCATCCTCTACATCGCCGACGAGGTGATGTGCGGGATGGGCCGCACCGGCACCCTGCATGCGGTGGAGCAGGACGGCGTCGTACCCGACCTGATGACGCTCGCGAAGGGCCTGGGCGGCGGCTACCAGCCGATCGGCGCGGTGCTCGCGTCGGGCAAGCTGGTCGAGGCGATCCGCAAAGGCAGCGGATTGTTCCAGCACGGCCATACCTACATCGGCCATCCCACGGCGGCCGCGGCGGCGCTCGCGGTGCAACAAGTGATTCAGCGCGACGAGCTGCTCGCGAACGTGCGCGAGCGCGGCACGCAGCTGAAGCGCGTGCTGGCCGAGCGCCTGGGCGCGCACCCGCATGTCGGCGACATCCGCGGCCGCGGGCTGTTCGTCGGCGTCGAGCTGGTCGAGGACCGCGGCGCGAAACGCCCGTTCGACCCCCGCCACAAGCTGAACGCGCGCATCAAGGCGCAGGCGATGGCGGCCGGCCTGCTGGTCTACCCGATGGGCGGCACCATAGACGGCCAGCGCGGCGACCACGTGCTGCTCGCGCCGCCGTTCATCGTCAGCGCCGAGCAGGTCGAGCAGATCGGCGATCTGCTGGCACTGGCGATCGAGCGTGCGATCGACAGCGTGCGCGCCACGATATGAGGAGGGTAGTCCAGTGAGCGTCGATCGCCTGCCTCCGTTGGCGCCCGAGGCCTGGAGCGACGCGCAACGCGCGGAGGCCGAGGCGGTGATCCGCGGACCGCGCGGAGCGCTGATCGCCCCGTTCGTACCCCTGCTGCGAAGCCCCGAGCTGATGGGGCACGCCCAGCGCATGGGCGAGTACCTGCGCTATCGCAGCGCGATCGGCCTGCGCTTGTCGGAGCTCGCGATCCTGCTGACCGCGCACGCCTGGTCGCAGCCGGTCGAATGGGCGATCCATGCGCCCATCGCGCAGCGTGAGGGCATCGCGCCTGAGACGATCGGGGCGATCGAGAACGGCCGGCGCCCGACGACACTGGCCGACGACGAGGCGGTGGTCTACGACTTCTGCACCGAGCTGCACCGCGACAAGGTGGTCAGCGACACGACCTGGTCACGCGCGATCGAACGCTTCGGCGAGCACGGCACCGTCGACCTGATCGGCATCAATGGCTATTACACGCTGCTCGCGATGGTGATGAACGCGGCGCGCACGCCCTCACCCTGACCCTCTCCCGCAAGCGGGAGAGGGAACCTGTCTTGCCCCCTCTCCCGCTTGCGGGAGAGGGCTGGGGTGAGGATCCGCGAATCGCCTCAGCCCCAACCGCCACCCAGCGCACGGATCAGCCCGACCGTCGCCTGGTACTGCGCGGCACGCACCTGCAACGCCTGACGCCGGTTCGCGAGCTCGCTGCGGCGCGCGTCCAGCACCTCGAGCTGGCTGACATAACCATTGCGATAGCGCGTGGTCGACAGCACGCTCGCACGGCTCGCCGCGTCGACCGCCTGCGCCTGCACGTTCGCCTGGTCGGTGAGCAGGCGCAGCGCGGAGAGCTGGTCCTCGACGTCCTTGAACGCGACCAGCACCTGTTCGCGATAGCTCGCCGCGGCGGCATCCCACTGCGCATTCGCGCCCTGCACGCCGGCCGCGCGCCGGCCGCCGTCGAACACCGGCAGCGACAGCAGCGCGCCTATGCCCCACGAGCGCGCCGACCACTTGAACAGGTCGCCGAGCTCGCTCGATGCGAAGCCGCCGTTGGCGGTCAGCGACAGGTCGGGGAACCACGCGGCCTGCGCGACGCCGACCCGCTGCTGCGCTGCGAGCATCGAGCTCTGCGCGGCCGCCACGTCGGGGCGGCGCGTGAGCAGCGTGCTCGGCACGCCGGGCGGCACGATCGGCAGCGCGCCGGTCCAATCGCCATCGGCCGCGCCGGCCAGGCTGAAC
>DATEFR010000739.1:0-2981 GCA_035280545.1 Burkholderiaceae bacterium
CAGATGTTCATGACGCAGTACACCGAGCTGTGGAACGCGGTCGACCCGATCGCCGAGCGCATCCGCGCGCTGGGCCATGCGGCACCGGGCTCGTATGGACAGTTCGGTGCGCTGGCATCGATCAAGGATGCGCCGGCAACGCCGCCGAAGGCGCTGGACATGGTCAAGTCGCTGGTGGCCGGGCACGAAGCGGTGGCGCGCACCGCGCGCAGCGTGTTCCCGATCGCCGAGGGCGCGAACGACCAGCCGACCGCCGATCTGCTGACGCAGCGCCTGGACATCCACGAGAAGACGGCCTGGATGCTGCGCTCGCTGCTGGAGGACTGAGAACCGGGCCTGCAAAAAAACCGCGCCACCGCACGCGAGACCGCATGCGCATCGCGATCGTCACCTTCGACGGTTACAACGAGCTGGACTCGTTCATCGCGCTCGGCCTGCTGAACCGCCTGAAGGCCCATGGCTGGAAGGCCGAGATCGCGAGCCCGAGCGCGCACATCACGTCGATGAACGGCGTGACCGTGGCCGCACAGCAGCCGCTCGAGTTCGCGAACGAAGCCGACGCGGTGCTGTTCGGCAGCGGCATCTACACCCGCGCGATCGCCGAGAACAGCGCGCTGCTCGATCGGCTGCAGCTCGACCCGCTGCGCCAGTTCATCGGCGCGCAGTGCTCGGGCGCGCTGCTGCTGGCGCGACTGGGCCTGCTCGCCGACATGCCCGCCTGCACCGATCTGACGACCAAGCCCTGGCTGGTCGAAGCCGGCGTGCGCGTGCAGGACGCGCCGTTCCATGCCCGCGGGCCGATCGCCACGGCCGGCGGCTGCCTCGCGTCGCAATACCTCGCCGCCTGGCTGATGCTGCGCGGCGCCGGCGAGGCCGCCACGGCGCAGGCGCTGCACTACGCGGCGCCGGTCGGCGAGAAGGAGGCGTACGTCGAGCGGCTGCTCGCAGTCGTCAGGCCGTTCGTGCCGGCGGCGGCACCGACCTCGTCCGGCGGCGCCGCACCGTTGCGTTGAGCGTGGTGGTGTCGCGGCGGTTGTACACGTGGTTCGCACGCTTGGCCGTGCTGCTCGTCGCGCTGCCGGCGGCGCTGCTGGCGCTCGCGTACCGCGCCGAGCCGCTGGGCTCGTGGTGGCTGGAGCTGCTGCAGTACGTGCCGTACCCGGCGTTCCTCGGGCCGGCGCTGCTCGCGCTGCTGTTGTCGTGGCCGCTGGGCTGGGCCTGGCGCCTCGCCGCGGCGGGTGCGCTGCTGCTGGTCGTCACGGTCATCATGGGGTTGGCGCTCGGCCGTGCCGACAGCGGCACGGTGCCTCTGCGCCTGATGACCTACAACATCAAGGCCTACCGCGCCGACACCGAACCGCTGATCGCCGACGCGCTGATGCGCGAGATCGAACAGCGCCAGCCCGACCTGCTCGTGATGCAGGACGCCTGGGCGCTCAGCGACGGCAAGCACCGCACCGCCAACGACCTGACCCCCGTGGCCGAGTCGCTGTTCGCGGGGCGCCACGTTTATGCGCACGACCAGTACGTCGTGGTCAGCCGCCACCCGCTGCGCGACTGCCGCACCGGCGACTTGTCGTTCCGCGGCCAGGCGCATCGCTATGTGCGCTGCATCGTGCTGGTCGACGGCACCGAGGTCGACCTCGTCACCGCGCACCTGCTGTCGCCGCGCATGGGGCTGAACGCGACGCGGCGCGAGGGGGCCGACGGCATCGCCGACTGGCAGCGCAACTTCGACGACCGCCTGACCCAGTCGCGCAAGCTCGCCGCCGACCTCGGCGCGTCGCCGCGACAGCGCCCGCTGATCGTCGCCGGCGACCTGAACGCCCCCGAGACGTCGCCGGTGATCCGGACGCTGCTCGCGCAGGGCCTGCGCGACGCGTTCGCCAGCGCCGGCCGCGGCTACGGCTACACGCTCGGGCATTCGCTGCGGCTGGGCATCTCGTTCCTGCGCATCGACCACATCCTCGTGAGCCCGGAGATCGGCGTCAGCCGTGCCTACGCCGGCGGCAAGGACGGCTCGGAGCACCGCCCGGTGATCGCCGAGCTGCTGCTCAGGCGCGATCGGCGCTGAGCATCGTCCTCACTCGATATCGTCGATGTGCTTGGGCCAGCTGGCCTTCAGCAGGCGCGACAGTGCGCGGTCCGCGAGCAGCTTGCCGCCGGTCTGGCAGCGCGCGCAGTAGTTCGTCTCGTTGTCGGCATGCACGATGCGCTGCACCGGCGAGTGGCAGACCGGACACGGCTGGCCATAGCGGCCATGCACCGCCATCGCCGGGTGGAACGCGGTGACCTTGTCGGGCCAGCCGCCGTGCCGGGCGGCTTCGGCACGCAGCCGCTCGGTCCATTCGCCCAGCGTCGTGCGCGCTGCGTCGAACAGGCGCTGCGTCGCTTCGGCATCGAGCGCGCGGGTCAGCGTGACCGGTGAGAGCCGCGCGCGGTGCAGGATCTCGTCGCCGTACGCATTGCCGATGCCGCTGAACAGGCGCGGGTTGGTCAGCGCGCGCTTGAGCGTGTGGTTCTCGCTCGCGAGGCGTTGCGCGAACGCGGCGAGGTCGCAGCTCAGCACGTCGACGCCGCCCGGGTCCATCGCCTCGAGTGCCGGGCGGCCGGCGACCAGATGCAGCGACGCGCGCCGCTTGCTGCCCGCTTCGGTCAGCACCAGCGTGCCGGCGTCCCGGTCGAACTCGAACATCGCGAGCGCGATCTTGCCGGGCGGCTTCGCCCCCGGCGCGAGCCAGCGCAGCCGTCCGGCGATCATCAGGTGGATCACGAGGAACCACGGCTCGTGGTCGGCACCGTCGGCCGCATCGAGCTGCAGCACGACCCGCTTGCCCAGCCGCTCGATGCCGGCGACGCGCCGGCCCTCGGCTTGCGCGATGGGCGGCACCGCCGTGCGCAGCAGGAACGGGTTCAGCAGCCGCACGCGCTGCAGCACCGCGCCGACGACCCGCTCGCGCAGCGCTTCGGCGTAGACCGCG
>DATEFR010000740.1:0-4393 GCA_035280545.1 Burkholderiaceae bacterium
GTCGGCCATCGCGAGCGCCATCGGGCCGGCCGTGTCGCGCGTGTGCGAGATCGGCGCGATGCCGGCGTTCGGATAGCGGCCGACGGAGGGCCGCAGGCTCACGCAGCCGTTGAACGCGCACGGGATGCGAACGGACCCGCCGGTATCGGTGCCCAGGCCCGCCGCCACCACGCGCGCGCCCAGCGCCGCGCCGGTGCCCGACGACGAACCGCCGGCCGCGCGGCTGCGGTCGTAGGCATTGCGCACGCCGGGCTCGGGGCCGCTCTGGAACGTCGGGTTGTAGCCCGAGATCCCGAACGCCAGCTCGTGCATGTTGGTCTTCGCGATGACGATCGCGCCCGCATCGCGCAAGCGCTTGACGACCGGTGCATCGGCCTTCGGCACGAAGCCCTTCAGTGCCGGCGTGCCGGCCGTGCTGGGCAGGCCGGCGACATGGATGTTGTCCTTCACGACGATGGGTACGCCGGCGAGCGGCCGGCAGCGCGCAGCATGGGTCCCGCCATCGACGGCGCGGGCTGCCGCGCCCGCGCCCGCTTCATCCAGCGTGACGAACGCGTTCAGAGCGCTCGCGGCCTTGGCTCGTTCGATCGCGGCGGCCACGAGCTGCTCGCTCTTCGCACCGCCCTGGCAGACCGACGCGGCGGCCTCGGCCAGCGTGGGCGGCTCGGCCGCGTCGGCAGCGCCTGCGCCCATCACGAACGCCGCAGAGAAAGCGATCGTCCGGCACCTGTTCGTCGTCGTCATCGTGGCCCTCCTGGCATGTATCCCGCGCGACACGATTGTGGCGAGAACGGGTACCGTCGTCTGTCGTCGAAATCGACGACACGCCACTCTGCGAACCGTCGGGCGGTGAGCGCGGCTCAGTGCGCGAGCGCCGTGCGCCCCAGCTCGCGCTGCAGCCGCCACAGCAGCGTGAACGACACCAGCGAGCTCGCGACGACCACGAACCCGACCACGTCGAAGTGTTGCAGCTTGCCGTCGGCGGCCATCGTCACGATGTGACCCGAGACGACCGAGGCCAGGCCGCCCGAGAGCTGCTGGATGGAGGCGCCGATCGCGCTGAACGCGCCGCGCTGCGCCGGTGACGGCACCGACACCATCAGCGCCTGGGCCGGCACCATGCGCGAGAAGATCCCGACGAACAGCACCGCGTTGACGAGGATCAGCACCGGCAGCGAAATCGGTCCGAGATGCGTGTAGACCAGCACCATCGTGATCGACAGCGTGGTGCCGAGCGCGAACACGCGGAACTTGCCGAACCGGTCGGCGGCCTTGCCGATCATCGGCCCGGCGAACACCGTGCACAGGCCGGTGACCACGTAGACCGTCGGCAGGTCGTGCAGCGAGATGCCCAGGTTGTTGACGGTGTAGGCGCTGCTGAACGGCATCAGCATGAAGCCGCCGGTCGTCAGCAGCGCGGTCGTCGCGAACGCGAGCAGGTGGCGCGGCACCGTCAGCGTGTGCAGCAGATGCATCCACGGGCTGTGTTCCTGCGGGGCCTTCAGGTGCTCGGCCACCGGCTGCATGCGCCAGCTCACGATGAAGCCGCCGATCACGCCGATCGCGGCCAGCGCGAGGAACGGCACATGCCAGTTCCAGTGATTCGAGAGGTACAGCCCGAGCGGGATGCCCAGCACCTGGCTGGCCGCGAACGCGGTCTGGATCATCCCCATCACGCGGCCGCGCATCTGCGGCGGGAACAGGTCCGTCGAGATCGCGATCACGATGGAGCCGATCACGCCACCGAAGAGGCCCGTGACGATGCGCGCCGCGAGCAGCGTCTCGAAGCTCTGCGCGAGCCCGCACCAGAGGGTGCCCAGCACGAACCCGCCGTAGAAGAACAGCAGCAGCTTCTTGCGGTCGAAACGGTCGGCGAAGCCGGCCGTCAGCAGGCCCGATGCCGCCGCGCTGAACGCGTACGCGGAGACGACCAGCCCGAACTGCTTGGGCTCGATCGCGAGCGCCGGCATGATCAGCGCGCCCATGGGCGCCATCAGCATGAAGTCGAGGATGACCGCGAACTGCAGGAACGCGAGCATCGCGACCACCGTCTTCTGGTACGGCGAGAACGGCGTGAGGGGCGGGGCGGCGGCCGTGGCGGTGGGGTTCTGGCTCATGGGGTGGTGAGTGTTCAGGAACGGGCGAGCGTGATCGCGTGCTCGGGGCAGGCGGCAACGCACAGGCCGCACGATCGGCAGGCCGCGGCGTTCGGCGTGTAGGCGACTTGCATGCCGTGCACGCGCAGCTTGAGCTTGTGCAGTGCGCCGAGCGGCCGATAGTCGGTGTCGGCGATGCGCCGAATCTCGAAGACGCCTTCCGGGCACACGCGCACGCAGTCTCCCTTGCCTTCGCAGCGACGCAGGTTCACGACGGGCACGATGATGCCAGGAGGCTGCTTGCAGGTCGCGCCTGCGGTCGAAGCCGCGCTCATTCGTCGCGGCCGGCGTGCCGGCCCCACGACCTGGCATGACGGAACCGCTCGCGCTCCTCGGGCGTCATTGCGCTCCACGGGCCGCCGTGGCGATGCCAGTGCCACCCGCCGTGCCCGCGAAAGCCGCCGAACAGGATGCGGCTCAGCACCAGCAGCCCGAGCGCGTGCAGGTAGTCGATCGATCGAGCGCCGGCGAACAGCTCCGGGATGATCGCGTTCCACAGCAGCATCACGATGCCGCTCAGGGTCGCGATGGCCACCAGGCCGAACACGGCCCGGCCCAGGAATCTTGCTTTCGACCGCATGTCTGTTTTCTCCTTCAGAAATCGAATTCGTCGTAGATCGGTTGCAGGCGCGATCGCAGCTGCTGCACCGCATAGCGCTTGCGCGCGAGCAGCGTGTTGACCGGGGCACCCGTCCGCAGCGCAAGCTCCTTGAAGCTCAGGCCCTCGATCTCGTGCGCGACGAAGACCTCGCGCTGGTTCTCGGGCAGCGCGGCCAGCGCCTGTTGCAGCGCATCGAGCAAGCGGCGGCGCGCGTACTGCGCTTCGGGGCCGGCATCGGGCGACGGCAACGCGAGGTCCAGCCGGTACGGGATCTCGTCATCGTCGGCATCGATCGCCGGTTCGCCGCGATCGACGACGAGCTCGCTCAGCGGCTGCTCTTTCTTCTTGCGAAAGCGGTCGACGATGCGATTGCGTGCGACCCGGAACAGCCACGCGCCGGCCTGCTCGATGCTCTCGGGAAGCCGGTAGGCTTCGACGAACTCGTGCAGGACATCCTGCAGGATGTCCTCGGCGTCGGTCCGGTCGCGCACGCTGCGCCGGATGAAGTTGACCAGCCTGGCGCGCTCGCGCTGGACCGTCGCGGCGATCGCGCTCTCTCGGTCTTCGCCTCGGTCGTTCATCAAAGCGGCGGGCTGCGGCGGGTCCATGTCCCTGAAGACGTTTCAGGCGCCGGAATATTGTGCCCAGCGGTGCATTCATCCGCCGGCATGGCAGTTCGCTCCGGCCCATCTGCAATTCGTCGCAGAGGGCTGGAGGCGTGCCGGGGCGTTGCCGATACTGACTCCATCGACACGCCACCCGGCTGTCCTGCTCGACCAAGGAGTCCGCCATGAACACCGCCGCTTACCTGACCCGCCTGACGATGATCGCCGCCACGCTGGCCGCCGCCGTGACGGTGCAGGCCGCGCCGCCGGCTCCGCAGGCCTGTGACGTGGTGACGCTGCCGATGATCACCGTGACCGGCCAGCGTGCGCCGTCGGCGCAGCTCGCCGTCGTGACGCTGCCGACGATCGTGGTGACCGGCCGGCGCGCGCACGACACCGGCTCGACCCTCGTCGCGCAGAAGGCCGCGGTCGCGACGAAGACTGCCGGGCGCAGCTGATCGCCACCCCCACGTTCGTTGCAAAAACATCAGCGCCGCGGCATTGACGGCGCGGCGCACCGCTCGCATACTGCGCGCCTCGTTCCAGACGAAACAGCGCTAGTCGCCGCGATGGCGACTACATCATCAACCGATACGCAGGAGGTGCCCAATGAAGAAGCCCACGGTCACTGCCCTCGTGTCGGCCGCTGCCTGAGCCCCTCGCGCTCCGTTCCTGCTGAACCTCGTCGCTGCCTGCTTCGCGCAGTGCAGACGATCGTCAAGGTCTGAACGCCGCGGCTTTCGCGCCCGGCCGACGCTCCACTTGTCCCGTTGCCGCCTGCTGCGCTCGCGCGCAGGCGTCGCTGGCGTGTGCCTGCGTGCACGCGCCGCCCACACACCGAGCGAAAGTTCAGACACACCGATGATCGAGATCGATTTCGAACGCCTGCGCACGATGGGCTTGACCCCTGCACTGGCGAACCAGGCCGCGGCACTGCCGCATCCCGAAAACGAGACGACGCTGCTCATGCGCGTCACCGAAGTGCACCGCGAGTCGGTGCGATTGCAGGACGGCGAACGCGAGTTCAGCGC
>DATEFR010000741.1:0-8171 GCA_035280545.1 Burkholderiaceae bacterium
CGCATCGCGGTTCACGCGGTGGAAGTGTGCGGCGTCTTCCTCGAAGCCGTAGTACGGCGTCAGGTCCATGCCGCCGCCGAACCAGCGCACCGGCTCGCCGTTCGCGGGCTGCGCGCTCAACATGCGCACGTTCATGTGCACGGTGGGCACGTACGGATTGCGCGGGTGGAACACCAGCGAGACGCCCATCGCCTCGAACGGCGCGCCGGCCAACTCGGGGCGGTGCTGCGTCGCAGAGGGCGGCAGCGTCTTGCCTTTGACGTGCGAGAAGCTGCAGCCGGCGCGCTCGAGCACGCGGCCTTCTTCGATCAAGCGTGACAGGCCCTCGCCCTCCAGCTTGCCGCCGGGCTCGCGCTGCCAACGGTCGGTGATGAACGTGCCGCCATCCTCGGCCTCGAACGCCGCGACGATGCGGCGCTGCAGGTCCAGCAGGTACGCGCGGACGTCTTGGTTCGTCGTGGTCGTCACGGTGCGACCGCTCAGCGCCGGATCGCGCGGTAGCCGATGTCGCGCCGGTACTGCGCACCATCGAAATGGATGCCGCGCAGCACGTCGTAGGCACGCTGCTGCGCCATCCGCACCGAGTCGCCCAGCGCGGTCACGCACAGCACGCGGCCGCCCGACGTGACGACGCCGGCATCGGTTGCCGTGGTGCCGGCGTGGAACACCATCGCGTCTTCGTGTGCGGCCGGCGCCGGCAGGCCGGTGAGCAGATCGCCCTTGCGGGGGTTCAGCGGATAGCCGTGCGCCGCCATCACGACGCCCAGCGCAACGCGCCGGTCCCATTCGAGCTCGACCTTGTCCAGCGTGCCGTCGGTCGCGTGCATCAGCACGTCCAGCAAGTCGCTGCGCAGGCGCATCATGATGGGCTGCGTCTCCGGGTCGCCCATGCGGCAGTTGAACTCGACGGTACGCGGCTGCCCGCTCGCGTCGATCATCAGCCCGGCGTACAGGAAGCCGGTGTAGGTGATGCCGTCCTTGGCCATGCCGGCGATCGTCGGCAGGATGATCTCGTGCATCACCTTCGCATGCACGTTGGGCGTGACCACCGGGGCCGGCGAGTACGCGCCCATGCCGCCGGTGTTCGGGCCTTCGTCCTCGTCGAGCAGGCGCTTGTGGTCCTGGCTGGTCGCGAGCGAGACGACGTTCTTGCCGTCGCACAGCACGATGAAGCTCGCTTCTTCGCCTTCGAGGTACTGCTCGATCACCACCCGCGCGCCGTCGGCGTTGTGCTGCACACCGAGCCTGTTCTCGGTGTCGCCCAGCATCCAGTCGATCGCCTCGTGCGCCTGCGGCAGGCTCATCGCGACGACCACGCCTTTGCCGGCCGCGAGGCCGTCGGCCTTGATCACGATAGGCGCGCCGTTCGCCTCGACGTAGGCATGCGCGGCCGCGGCATCGCTGAACGTCTCGTACGCCGCGGTCGGGATCGAATGCCGGCGCATGAACTCCTTCGCATACGCCTTCGAACTCTCGAGCCGCGCGGCCGCCTGGCTGGGCCCGAACACGCGCAGGCCGCGCGCGCGGAACACGTCGACGATGCCGCCGGCCAGCGGCGCCTCGGGGCCGACCACCGTCAGCCCGATCTTCTCGGCCTGCACGAAGTCGGCCAGCGCGTTGAAGTTGGTCAGCGCGATGTTCTGCAGGTGCGGGTCGCTGGCGGTGCCGCCGTTGCCCGGCGCGACATACACGGTCTGCACCTTGCGCGACTTCGAAAGCTTCCAGGCGAGCGCGTGCTCGCGCCCGCCGTTGCCGATCACGAGAACCTTCATGTGCTCAGTCCGAGATCTCGGCGTTGTGATAGACGCTTTGCGTGTCGTCCAGGTCCTCGATCACGTCGAGCAGCTTCTGCATGCGTTGGCCGTCCTCGCCGGCGAGCGGCACGGTGTTCTCGGCGCGCATCGTGACCTCGGCCACTTCCGGTTTGAGCCCCGCGGTTTCGAGCGCGGCCTTGACCGCCTCGAACTGCGGCGGCGCGCACAACACCTCGATCGCGCCGTCGTCGTCGGTGAGCACGTCGTCGGCGCCGGCCTCGAGGGCCACTTCCATCACCTGGTCTTCGCTGGTGCCGGGCGCGAACACGAACTGCCCGACGTGCTTGAACTGGAACGCCACCGAGCCTTCGGTGCCGAGGTTGCCGCCGTACTTGCTGAACGCGTGGCGGATCTCGGCGACCGTGCGCACCCGGTTGTCGGTCATGCAGTCGACGATGATCGCGGCACCGGCGATGCCATAGCCTTCATACCGCACTTCCTCGTAGTTCACGCCCTCGAGGTTGCCGGTCGCCTTGTCGACGTTCTTCTTGATCGTGTCGGCCGGCATGTTGGCCGCCTTGGCCTTGTCGGCCGCGAGGCGCAATCGCGGGTTCATGTTGAGGTCGCCGCCGCCCTGGCGTGCGGCGACGACGATCTCGCGAATGATGCGGGTCCAGACCTTGCCGCGCTTCTCGTCCTGGCGGCCCTTGCGATGCTGGATGTTCGCCCACTTGGAATGACCGGCCATGAGACGCTTGAATCCTGTGCTGTTTCGATAGACTTGCCCTCGATTTTACTTGGGGACTCGTCATGTCCGAACCGATCCTCGTCGCCCAGCATGCCGTCTCGCCCAAAGAGACCGTCGAGTGCTTCCTGCTGCCGGCTCTCGCGAACCGCCACGGCCTGATCACCGGCGCCACCGGCACCGGCAAGACCGTCACCCTGCAGACGCTGGCCGAGAACTTCAGCCGCCGCGGCGTGCCGGTGTTCATGGCCGACGTCAAGGGCGACCTGGCCGGCATCACGCAGCCCGGCAAGGTCGGCGACAAGATGGCCGCGATCCTGAAGGAGCGCGGCATCGCCGCGCCCGAGAGCATCGCCTGCCCGGCGACGCTGTGGGACGTCTACGCGACCGACAAAAGCGCCCAGGGCCACCCGGTGCGCGCAACCGTCAGCGACATGGGCCCGCTGCTGCTTTCGCGCATGCTCGCGTTGAACGAGATCCAGCAAGGCGTGCTGCAGCTGGTCTTCAAGATCGCCGACGACCACGGCCTGCTGCTGCTCGATCTGAAGGACCTGCGCGCGATGCTGCAGCACGTGGGCGACAACGCGAGCGAGTTCACGACCGAGTACGGCAACGTCAGCGCGGCCAGCATCGGCGCGATCCAGCGCGGCATCCTGCAGATCTCCGAACAGGGCGGCGACCGCTTCTTCGGCGAGCCGATGCTGAACATCGCCGATTTCATGCAGACGGTGAATGGCCAGGGCGTGATCAACATCCTCGCCGCCGACCAGTTGATGAACAACCCGCGGCTGTACGCGACCTTCCTGCTGTGGATGCTCTCCGAGCTGTTCGAGCAGCTGCCCGAAGTCGGCGATCTGGACCAGCCCAAGCTCGTGTTCTTCTTCGACGAGGCGCACCTGCTGTTCAACGACGCGCCCAAGGCGCTGCTCGAACGCATCGAGCTGGTCGTGCGGCTGGTCCGCAGCAAGGGCGTCGGCGTCTACTTCGTGACGCAGAACCCGCTGGACGTGCCCGACACCGTGCTCGCGCAGCTCGGCAACCGCGTGCAGCACGCGCTGCGCGCGTTCACGCCGCGCGACCAGAAGGCGGTGAAGTCGGCCGCGAGCACGATGCGCGCGAACCCGGGGCTGGACATCGAACAGGCGATCACCGAGCTCGCGGTCGGCGAGGCGCTGGTCAGCCTGCTCGACGAAAAAGGCCGGCCCAGCGTGACGCAGCGCGTGTTCGTCGTACCACCGGGCAGCCAGATTGGCCCGATCACGCCCGAGCAGCGCGCCGCGCTGATCGGCGGCTCGCTGGTCGCCGGCGTCTACGAGAAGGCCGTCGACCGCGAATCGGCCTACGAGAAGCTCAAGGGCCGCGCCGCCGCCAGCCCGACCGCCGCACCGCCCGACCCAGCCGGCACGCCGCTGCCGCCGACCGGCACCGCGAGCCTCCCGGGCGGCCCATCGGCCACCTCGAACAGCGACGGCGGAGGCCTGCTCGGCGGCCTGAAGGACGTGCTCTTCGGCAGCACCGGCCCGCGCGGCGGCAAGCACGAGGGCCTGGCCGAAGCGGCCGCGCGTTCGGCGATGCGCACGATAGGCTCCAGCGTCGGCCGCGAGATCGTGCGCGGCGTGCTGGGCTCTATCCTCGGCGGCGGCAAGCGCCGCTGAGCAACGGCCGCTTGCCGTTCGCACGCCACCACCGTTCACACCGAGGGCCACCACCGTTCGCACTGAGGTATCGAAGTGCGCGAGGAGCACCCGCCATGACCTACACCCTCTACGGCATCGAAGGTTCCGGCTCGGCTTCCGCCGAGATCGCGCTGCGGCGCTGCGAGGCCCCGTTCCGCATCGTCCGTGCGGCTTCGTGGGAGCCCGCCTCCGAGCTCGACGAGCTCGCCAAGGTCAACCCGCTGAGGCAGATCCCGACGCTGCAGCTGCCCGACGGCAGCGTGCTGACCGAAAGCGCCGCGATCCTGATCCACCTCGGCCTCGCGTTTCCCCGCTCGGGCCTCCTGCCCGACGACGGCTCGGCTCGCGCGCAAGCGATTCGCGGCCTGGTCTACATCGCGGCCAACTGCTACAGCGCGATCAGCATCATCGACTACCCCGAGCGCTGGACCCACGACACGACCAAGTCGGCCCGCGAGCAGGTCCGTGCCGGCACACGCGAGCGGCTGCACGCCCACTGGAGCATCTTTGCCGACCAGTTCGCCGCCTACCCGTTCCTCAGCGGCGACGCGCCGGGCGCGCTGGACTATCTGGCCGCGGTCGTCTCGAAGTGGTCCGGCGCGCGGGCGCATCTGAAGGCGAACAAGCCGGAGTTCTATGCGACGCTGGAGCGCATCGAGCGGCATCCGACGGTCGCGCCGGTGTTCGCGCGGCATTGGCCCGCCACCGGTTGAGACGTCAGAACCGCGTGGTCAGCTTCGTCAGCCACGCGGGCGAGTGCTCGACGGCCCAGGCCTCGACGCGCTTGTCGGCCCCGCCGAAGATCACGAGGCCGATCGTGATGAAGACGATGCCCAGCAGCCACTGACCACCGCGGCCTGCGCTGACGAGGCGGCCACGCCAGCGCGCCAGCAACTCGCGCGAGGCGCTGCCCACGAGCAGCAGCGGCGTCGCTGCGCCGAGACCGAACAACAGCATCATCAGCGCAACCTGCGGCAACTGGCTGCCTTGTGCCGCGAGTGTGCTGGTGGCCCCGAGCGTCGGCCCGACGCAGGGACTCCAGATCAGGCCCAGCACGAGGCCGATCGCCAGCTGCCCGGCCCAGCCGCGACCCGAGACCTGCGCGAGCCGCCCCTCGCCGCCGGTCAGGCTTTGCGCCGCCAGACGCTGAAGCCAACGCTGCAACGGAGGCAACAGCATCGCAACCCCGAACAGCACGAGCAGCAGCGCCGCGACGGCACGCAGCACGCCCTGGTCGATGCCGATCGCCACGCCGACGGTCGCGATGAACAGGCCGACCGCGGCGAACGACAACGTCAGTCCCGCGGCCAGCGCGAGCGGCCCGTGGCGGTGCTGCGTCGTCGCGGTCGTGACCAGGATCGGGAGCAGCGGCAGCACGCAAGGCGACAGCGTCGACAACGCACCGGCGAAATAGCCGAGCGCATAGGTTGCGAGGCCGAAGTCCACGCCAGCCGCCGTCACCAACGCCGCTGGCTGCGCGGCGTCAAAGCGCCTTGTCGAACAAGGCCGCGAGCTCGGCCTTGTCGGTCTGCCCGGTCGACCGCGCGATCTCCTTGCCGCCCTTCATCACGACGAAGGTGCTTTGCATCGTGACCTTCAGGCGCTTCTTCAACGCGGTTTCCTTGTCGAAGTCGGCGACGAAGAACGCGATGGCCTGCCGTTTGGGCTCGCTCATCAGCGCGTCGACGATGGGCTTCTGCTCCTTGCAGGTCGGGCACCAGTCCGCCGCGAAATCGACGATCACCGGCTTGCCGGCGGCCAGCGCCGCATCGAGCTTGGCCTTGTCGTAAGGCTGGCCGGCGGCCTGCGCCAGCATCGCGGCAAGCAGCAGCGCAGTGCCGAACAGGACTCGGATCGGGGACGGGACTCGCATGCTCGCTCCTGTGGATCTTCATGAGTCGCGCGGGACGGCGGTTTCTGACAGCCGCCGCCCACGCTCAATCCTCGGAGTGTGCCTGCACCGCGCCGGTTCCGCGGCGCGGGCTGGGAAGCCAGGCCCGAACGGGCCGGGGCCGACTCAGAACAGCTGCGTGAACAGCCAGTACAAGCCGCCCGACAGCAGGATCGCCGCCGGCAGCGTCAGCACCCAGGCCATCAGCAGATTGCGGATCGTGGCCATCTGCAGGCCCGACTTGTTCGCCGCCATCGTGCCGGCGACGCCCGACGACAGCACGTGCGTCGTCGAGACCGGCAGGCCGTACATGTCGGCCGCGCCTATCGTCAGCATCGCGACGACCTCGGCCGACGCGCCCTGCGCGTAGGTCAGGTGCGTCTTGCCGATCTTCTCGCCCACCGTCACGACGATGCGCTTCCAGCCCACCATCGTGCCCAAGCCCAGCGCGATCGCGACCGCGACCTTGACCCACAACGGGATGAACTTGGTCGCGTCGTCGATCTCCTTCTTGAACGCCTTCAGGTTCCGTTTCGTGTCGTCACTGAAGCGCACCGTGTCGTTCTTCTCGAGGAGGCGAATCGCCTCGGAGGTGAGGTACATGTCGTTGCGCACGTTCGCGACCGCCTCGGCCGGCACGCGTGCGAGCGAGCCGTGCGCCTTGACCTGCGCGCCGATGCTGCCGGTGATGTCGGCCAGCGCCGGCACCACCTCGGGCGCGAGGGTCTTCGTGCGCACGTACTCGGACAGCACCTTGCGCGAATCGGCCGGTGTCGCGGCGCCTGGCGCGCCCTGCGCCAGCGACTGCTGCGTGACCTGCGCGACCGCGACGAACTGCGTCATGTGATCGACCGGCATCGAGCGGTTCAGCGCATACGCCATCGGCACCGTGCCGACCAGGATCAGCATGATCAAGCCCATGCCCTTCTGGCCGTCGTTCGAGCCGTGCGCGAACGACACGCCGGTGCAGGTCAGCACCAGCAGGCCGCGTATCCACCACGGCGGCGGCGTGTTGCCCTTGGGCTCCTCGTACAGCTCGCGGTTCTTCACGAACGCGCGCAGCGCGAGCAGCAGCAGCGCCGCGCAGATGAAGCCCACCAACGGCGACAGCAGCAGCGAATAGCCGACCTTGGTGGCCTGCGCCCAGTCGACGCCGCTGGTGCCGTCGCGCCCGTGCATCAGCGCGTTGGCCACGCCCACGCCGATGATCGAGCCGATCAGCGTGTGCGACGACGAGGCCGGCAGCCCCAGCCACCAGGTCCCGAGGTTCCAGACGATCGCGGCGATCAGCAGTGCGAACACCATCGCGAAACCGGCGCCCGAACCCACCTGCAGGATCAGCTCGACCGGCAGCAGCGAGATGATGCCGAACGCGACCGCGCCGCTCGAGACCAGCACGCCGATGAAGTTGAACAGACCCGACCAGACAACCGCGACGTTCGGCGGCAGCGAGTGCGTGTAGATCACCGTCGCGACCGCGTTCGCGGTGTCGTGAAAGCCGTTGACGAACTCGAAGCCCAGCGCGATCAGCAGCGCGACGCCCAACAGCAGGAACGGCAGCCAGGTCGTGGTGCGCACGCCGGTGTCGCTGACGTCGTGGACCAGGCTCATCGCGGTGTAGCCGAGTCCAACGACGAGCAGCGCGGCAAACACCAGCGCCGTGACGACGCCGGGCTTCTTGTCGAGGTGGGGGCGCGACGAAGGCGCAGCGCTCGAGGGCGGCAGGCCAGCGGCCGCCGCGGCAGCGGTGGTGTTCATGGTTGTGGAAGGCGCAACGTGAGGCGAGGCTTGCGATCGTCGGCGCCGAATATGACAACGCCGTGTCAACGTGGCCGTACGCGACCCAAGGGCTCGCGGCGACGGCCCCACGCGTGATGACCGCCTAGGGAATACTCGGCCCCCATGACGCCGTCCCCAACATCAACAACAAATGCCGCCACGGCGGCGCCCGATACACCTGCCCAGCCCGCGATCACACGCTGGATGACCGTGCTGCTGGCCAGCGCCTGCGGCCTGATCGCCGCGAACCTCTACTACGCGCAGCCGCTGGTCGGACCGATCAGCGCCGCGCTCGGCCTGTCGCCGCACGCGGCGGGCCTGATCGT
>DATEFR010000742.1:0-2896 GCA_035280545.1 Burkholderiaceae bacterium
CGCCCTTGCTCGTGCCGGCGCTGGCCGCCGACCGCGCCGCGGGCCGGCTCCTGGTCAGCGACGAGGTGCACCGCAGCGTCGTCAGCGTGCCGGCCGACCAGCTCTTCGGGCCCGGCGCCACGCAACCGACCAAGGCCGGTACCGAACTGCTGGGGCGCATCGCCGGCGCGCTCGCGGGCAGCGCCGGCAAGGTGCTCGTGATCGGCCACACCGACGGCGCCGATGCGCGCACCGCGCGGCTGCCGTCGGCCTGGCACCAGTCGTACGAGTGGGCCAGCGAAACCGTCGAGGTGCTGGGCCGCACGCTGCCGCCCGCCCGCCTCGCCGCCGAGGGTGCGGCCGACGTCGATGCCGGCGGCATTCCCTCGGCCCCGCGCCGACGGGTCGACATCGTGCTGTATCCGTGATCCGGTCATGAAGAGCGGCGCCGTTCGTCTGCAATCGCTGGTCAACGTGGCCGGCGCCGCGCTGCTGTACTGGCTGGCCGCGCCGCTGCTGGCGATCGGCGGCCGCCATCCGTTCGACAGCGCCGCCGCGCGCGCGGCCGGGCTGGTCGTGCTGCTGCTGCTCGCGCTCGTGGCCTGGAGTGCGCGCCAGTGGCTGCGCAGACGCCACAACGCACGGCTGCTGACGCAGCTGCAAGGCCACGAGGCGAGCGAGGCGCTGGCCGGCCGCTTCAGCACCGCGATGAACCTGCTGCGCGCCGGCATCGAGGTCGAGCGCAGCGGCCGGGCCTGGCCGTGGCGGCGCCGGCGCCAGGTCTACGAGCTGCCGTGGTACGTGTTCATCGGCGCGCCCGGAGCCGGCAAGACGACCGCGCTGCTGCATTCGGGGCTGCGTTTCCCGCTCGCCGAGCGCCTCGGCGCGGCGCCGGTCGCCGGCATCGGCGGCACGCGGCAGTGCGACTGGTGGTTCACCGACCGGGCCGTCTTCATCGACACGGCCGGCCGCTACACGACGCAGGACAGCCACCACGCCAGCGACGCCCACGAGTGGAAGACCTTCCTGCAGCTGCTGTGCCGCTATCGGCCGGTGCAACCGATCAACGGCGTGATCGTCACCGTCAGCGTGCCCGACCTGATCCACGGCGGCGCCGAGCTCGAGCAGCAGGCCGACGCCGTCGAGCAGCGCCTGCTCGAGCTGCGCGCCGAGCTCGGCCTGAGCTTCCCGGTGTACCTGCTCGTGACGAAGGTCGATCTGCTCGCCGGCTTCGTCGAATACTTCGGCGACTTCGACGCGAGCCAGCGCGAGAAGCTGTGGGGCACCACCTTCGACTACGCGGCCAGTCAAGATGCGCTGCCGAGCGACCTGGCGGCGCGCCTCGCCGAGTTGCCGCGAGGCCTGGGCGATGCCTCGGTGCAGCGGCTGCAGGACGAGTCGCAGCCGCAGCGACGCGCGCTGATCTACCAGTTCCCGGCTCAACTCGAGGCCGTGCTGCCGGCCCTCGAAAGCTTCGCGCGGCGCGCGTTTCGGCGCACCGCCGAAACGCCGCGCCAGGCGCTGCGCGGCGTCTACCTGACGAGCGGCACGCAGGAGGGCAACCCGATCGATCGTGTGCTCGGCCAGTTGAGCCGACACTACGGCATCACGATGCGCGCGGCGCGGCCGCGCCCGGACGGCGGCAGCGGCAAGGCGTATTTCCTGTCGACCCTGCTGCAGCGGCTCGTGATCGCCGAAGCGCCCCTCGCGGGCACGAACCTGAGGCGGCGCCAGCGCCGACGCTGGATCACCGCCGGGGCCGGCAGCGTGCTGGCGGTGCTGGCGCTGCTCGCGTGCGCCGGCTGGTGGTTCAGCTATCGCAGCAACCTCGACTACGTGGCGAGCGTGGGGCAGCGGGTCCAGCAGGTCGTGCGCGAGGTCGACCCGGCGAAGAGCCGCAACATCGACCAGTTGTTGCCGCTGTACGCGATGCTGAGCGATCTCGCGGCCAGCGGCCAGATCGACCCGACCCGGCCGCCGTTCGGCCTGGGCTTCGGGCTGTTCCAGGGGGCGCGCCTCGCCCGGTCGGCCGACCAGACCTACCACCGCGTGCTCGACCAGACGCTCGCGCCGCTGCTTGCCCAGCGCCTCGCGCTGGCCTTGCAGCAGGACGCCGACCCGGTGGCCCGCTACGACGCGCTGCGCATCAGCCTGATGCTGCTGACACCCGCCCACCTGCAGCGCGACGAAGTGCGACGCTGGGCCGCCCAGGCGTTCGCGTCGTCGTCATCCACGGGTGCGCCGGGCCAGGCGCCCGGTGCGGGTGAACAGCAGGAATGGCTGCGCCATCTCGACGCGCTGCTCGAACGCAATGCCGTCGTCGGCGCCATGCGCCTCGACGAGGCCAGCGTGCGTGCCGCGCGCACCGCGCTCGCCGCGCTGCCGATCGAGCAACGCGTCTACGACCGCCTGCTCGCGCGTGCTCGTGCACGGCTGGCCGGCGACCGCTCGCTGGCCGAGCTGGTCAGCCCCGGCGCCGTGGTCGCATTCGCACCGAACGACTCGGCATCGGGCGTTCCCCGCATCGCGGCGGTCAACACCCGCCAGGCATGGCGCGAGCTGATCGAACCCTCCCTCGACGCGACGATCGCCGAGCTCGCGAGCGAGGCCGGCTGGGTGATGGACGAACGGTCCGCCGCCATGCAGCGCCTGGCGCGCGAGCGCGCTGCGCGCAACGAGCTCGCGAAGCAGGTGGCGACGCAGTACGCGCAGGCCACGATCGCGCAATGGGATCGCCTGTTGTCGGCGCTGACGCTGACGGCACCGGCCGATGCCGAGTCGCTGAATCGACTGGCCGCGATGCTGGGCGCGCCGGCCTCGCCGCTGCACGAGCTGCTGGCGCGCATCGCGCTCGAATTCCCGCCGCCGGCGCCTGCGGGCGCTGCCGCGTCCAGCGCGCAGCAGGCCTTCGATGCCG
>DATEFR010000743.1:0-3070 GCA_035280545.1 Burkholderiaceae bacterium
ATCCAGAAGGAGCTCGGTGACGGCGAAGAAGGCGCCGACATGGAAGAGCTCGAGAAGAAGATCATCGCGGCGAAGATGCCGAAGGATGCGCGCAAGAAGGTCGACGCCGAGTTCAAGAAGCTCAAGCTGATGTCGCCGATGTCGGCCGAAGCGACGGTCGTGCGCAACTACATCGACACCCTGGTCAACCTGCCGTGGAGCAAGAAGACCAAGATCAAGCACGACCTGGCGTTCGCGGAGGAGGTGCTGAACGAGGACCACTACGGCCTCGACAAGGTCAAGGACCGCATCCTCGAGTACCTTGCGGTGCAGCAGCGGGTCGACAAGGTCAAGTCGCCGATCCTGTGCCTGGTCGGCCCCCCGGGTGTCGGCAAGACCTCGCTGGGCCAGAGCGTCGCACGCGCCACCGGCCGCAAGTTCGTCCGCATGGCGCTGGGCGGCGTGCGCGACGAGGCCGAGATTCGCGGCCACCGTCGCACCTACATCGGCTCGATGCCGGGCAAGGTGCTGCAGAGCCTGACCAAGGTCGGCACGAAGAACCCCCTGTTCCTGCTCGACGAAATCGACAAGCTGGGCATGGACTTCCGCGGCGACCCGTCGAGCGCGCTGCTCGAGGTGCTGGACCCGGAGCAGAACCACACGTTCAGCGACCACTATGTCGAGGTCGATTTCGACTTGTCCGACACGATGTTCATCGCGACCTCGAACTCGATGAACATCCCGCCGGCGCTGCTCGACCGGATGGAAGTGATCCGCCTGTCGGGCTACACCGAGGACGAGAAGCTCAACATCGCGCAGAAGTACCTGCTGCCCAAGCAGGCGAAGAACAACGGCGTCAAGGACGAGGAGATGGAAGTCACCGAGTCGGCGCTGCGCGGCATCGTGCGCTACTACACGCGTGAGGCTGGCGTGCGTTCGCTCGAGCGCGAGATCAGCAAGATCTGCCGCAAGGTCGTGAAGGCGATCCAGCTCAAGCAGGTCGACGGCAAGGTCGTCGTCACCGAGGACAACCTGAACGACTACCTCGGCGTGCGCCGCTTCGATTTCGGCCAGGCCGAGAAGAAGAACCAGGTCGGCCAGGTGAACGGGCTCGCGTGGACCGAGGTCGGCGGCGATCTGCTGACGATCGAAGCCGCGACGATGAACGGCAAGGGCAACATCACCCGTACCGGCCAGCTCGGCGACGTGATGAAGGAGTCGGTCGAGGCTGCGCGCACGGTCGTGCGCAGCCGCGCGAAGCGCCTGGGCATCAAGGACGAGCTGTTCGAGAAGCGCGACATGCACATCCACGTGCCCGACGGCGCGACGCCGAAGGACGGCCCGAGCGCCGGCGCCGCGATGACGACGGCGATCGTCTCGGCGCTGACCGGCATTCCGGTCAAGGCCACCGTCGCGATGACCGGCGAGATCACGCTGCGCGGCGAAGTCACCGCGATCGGCGGGCTGAAGGAGAAGCTGCTCGCGGCGCACCGCGGCGGCATCACGACGGTGCTGATCCCCGAGGAGAACGTCAAGGATCTGCAGGAGATCCCCGAGAACGTGAAGAACCACCTCGAGATCGTCCCGGTGCGCTGGATCGACCGTGTGCTCGAGCTCGCGCTCGAGTCGGCGCCGCAGCCGCTGCCTGACGAGGAAGCGGCGGCCGCCAAGCCGGCAGGTGACAACGCGCAGCCAGCGGCGCCGGCTGGCAGCACCGACGTCGTGACGCACTGAGTCGCGTTCCTTCTGCGTCACCAGACAATCGAGCCACCGAATTTCGGTGGCTCGATTTTTTTGTGGCTATAATGCGAGCTTCGCCGAACGGTGCAAGCCAACGGCGAAGCGACGCGGGAGTAGCTCAGTTGGTAGAGCGCAACCTTGCCAAGGTTGAGGTCGCGAGTTCGAGACTCGTCTCCCGCTCCAGATTCGAAGAAGGGAAGCACCGCGTGCTTCCCTTTTTTCTAGACCAGCTTCACGGCGCGGTAGCAAAGCGGTTATGCAGCGGATTGCAAATCCGTTTAGAGCGGTTCGACTCCGCTCCGCGCCTCCAGACGTGACGACGTGAAATGCAAAGGCCTCGCAGCGATGCGAGGCCTTTGTCGTTCTGGTGCCCGGGGCGGGGGTCGAACCCGCATGCCTTGCGGCCGCGGATTTTAAGTCCGCTACGTCTACCGATTTCGTCACCCGGGCCGGGTCCGGGCGATCATATCGGCAGCGGCTCGACTGCAACGCGCTCGAGGTGGCGGCAGCGGCGCAGCAGTGCGGTCATCGCGGACGATGTGCCGGTGGCCATCACGCGCAAGCGTGCGAGCTTGTCGGTGTCGCCAATCGCATCCCTCGACACGACGGCGACCCGCTCGGCGACCGCATGCGCGGTGTCGACGAGCGCAACACCGCGGTCCATCTGAGCCTGGATCGCGTCTGCGACGAACGGATAGTGCGTGCAGCCGAGCACGACGGTGTCCACATCGGCCATGCGCACGTTGCGGCACGATGGCGCGAGCAGCGCCGCCAGTGCCGGATGGTCGTCATGTAGGCCGCGTTCGATGGCGGGCGCGAGCTCCGGACACGGCTCGATGTGCACGTGCATGCCGGGCGCGAACTGCTCGACGAGAAACCGCAATCGTGTGCTCGCGGCCGTTGCCGGTGTTGCGAGCACCGCGATGCGGCGCGTGCGCGTCGCGGCCGCCGCGGGCTTCACGCCGGGTTCGACACCGACAAACCGCAGATGCGGCCAGCGGTGGCGCAAGGTTTCGATCGCAAGCACCGTCGCGGTGTTGCAGGCCACGACGATGACGCGGGCACCGAACGTCACGAGCTGCGCGACGATGCGCTCGCAGCGCTCGAGCACTTCGGCCGGGTGACGATCGCCGTAGGGTGCGTGGGCCACGTCGCCAACGTAGACGAGCGAGGCGTCGGGTAACCGCCGCCGGATCGCATCAAGTACCGACAGGCCGCCGACGCCCGAATCGAAGACGCCGATGCAGGGCGATACGGAGGATGGCGAGGGGCTGATGTTCACGGCGCGCAGTCTATGCGCAGCGCGCCCAAGGTGCCCGCTGTGCGGGGCGCCGAACAGCTTGTTTCGATG
>DATEFR010000744.1:0-3301 GCA_035280545.1 Burkholderiaceae bacterium
CCGACGACAAGCTCGCCGCGGTCACGACCTTGTCGTTCGACATCGCGGTGCTCGAACTGCTGCTGCCGCTGAGCGCCGGCGCGGAGGTCGTGCTGGTGCCGCGCGAGACCGCGATGGACGGCAACGCGCTGCGGGCGCTGCTCGAATCCAGCGGCGCGACGATGATGCAGGCGACGCCGGGGATGTGGCGCATGCTGCTCGACACCGACTGGCGCGGATCGAACGGCTTCAAGGCGCTGGTCGGCGGAGAAAGCTGCCCGCCCGACCTGGCTCGAGCGCTGCTCGAGCGCGTCGGCGAACTGTGGAACATGTACGGGCCGACCGAAACCACCGTGTGGTCGACGCTGTGGCGGGTCGATCCGGCCCAGCTCGCGCAGCGTGGCATGGCGATCGGTCGGCCGATCGCCAACACCAGCGTGTGGATCCTGGACGACGCGCTGCAGCCGTGTCCGATCGGTGTCCCCGGCGAGGTCTGCATCGGCGGCGCCGGCGTTGCGCTCGGCTACCTCGATCGCGAGGAGCTGACGGCCGACCGCTTCAAGCCCGATCCGTTCAGCGGCGCTCCCGCGGCGCGGCTGTATCGCACCGGGGACCGCGGCCGATGGCGCAACGACGGCCTGCTCGAGCATCTCGGGCGGCTCGATTTCCAGGTCAAGGTGCGGGGCTACCGGATCGAGCTCGGCGAGATCGAAGCGGCCTGCAACGAGGTCGATGGCGTTGCGCACAGCGTCGTGATGGCGCGCGAGGACCACCCCGGCGATGTCCGGCTGGTGGCGTACCTGACGCTGTCGCCCGGCGCGTCGTTCGACGAACCGGCATTGCGCGCACATCTGCGCGGGCGCCTGCCCGACTACATGATTCCGCAGCACGTGCTCGTGCTGGCCGCGATGCCGTACCTGCCCAACGGCAAGGTCGACCGCAAGGCGCTGCCGGCACCGGACGTCAACCGCCACGAGGGTGCCGCCGCGCGCGTGGCGCCGCGCAACGAGCTCGAGCGGCTCGTGCTGGGTGCGATGGAGTCGGTGCTGAATCTGCCCGAGCTCGGCGTCCACGACGACTTCTTCGCGCTCGGCGGGCACTCGCTGCTCGCGGCGCGATTGACTTCGCGCCTGAACCGCGACTTCGACATCGTCCTGCCGCTGCGCACGCTGTTCGAGTCCCCCACGGCCGAGAAGCTCGGGCTCGCGATCGCGCAGGCGCGCGGCGCGGGCTCGCGCAAGCGCAGCCCCATCGTGCACGATCCGAAGCGGCGCAGCGCGCCGCTGACGCCGATGCAGGAGCGCATCCGCTTCGTCGAGGAGCTGCACCCGGGCAGGGTGGTCTACAACACGCCGTCCGCGCACCGTCTGACCGGTGCCATGGACCTGGCGAAGTTCGAGGCTGCGCTGCGCGAGATGGTGCGGCGTCAGCCGGCGCTGCGGACCCGCATCGCGGCCGCGCCCAACGGCAAGGGCTATGTGCAGGCCATCGCCGAGAGCGTCGACTTCACGCTGCCGCTGGAGGATCTGAGCTCGGTCCCCGAGGCGCAGCGCGAGGCCGAGTTGATGCGCCGCATGCAGGCGATCGTCGACACGCCCATCGACATCTACAACGCGCCGCTGTTCCGGGTCGCGATGTACAAGCTCGGCTCCGAGCACCACGCCTTCCTGTTCATGCCGCATCACATCATCTGGGACGGCTGGTCTTTCGACCTGCTGTACGAGGAGATGTCGGCGATCTACGGCGCGCTGGTCGAGGGGCGCGCCATGGCGCTGCAGCCGCTCGCCGTCGACTATGGCGACTTCGCCCAGTGGCACGCCGACTGGATGCGAGGCGACGAGTACGCCGCGCAGATGCGCTACTGGAAGGACAGGTTCGCGAAAGCCGCGCTGCCCAAGGCGCCGCGGCCCGACAACGCGCGGCGCGGCGTCATGAGCGGCGAGGGCGCTTCCGAGTGGGTGCGCATCGATGCGGGCCTCACCGAGCGCCTGCGCGACATCGCGCGCGGCGCCGACGCGACGCTGAACATGCTGGCCATGGCCCTGTATGCGGCGCTGATGGCCAGCGTCGTCGACGGCGACTCCATCGTCATCGGCATGCCGGTGCGGGGCCGTGCGCAAGCCGAGCTCGAGCCGGTGATGGGCTTCTTCAACAACCTGCTGCCGGTGCAGCTGGTGGTGCCGCGCGAGCGCACGGTGCTCGATTTCATCCGCGATCTCAAGTCGGAGCTGCTCGAGGTCTTCAGCCATCAGGAAGTGCCGTTCGAGCGCCTGGCGGTCGAACCTGAAGTGGCAGCGCGCACCCAACGCGTCGGGTTGTACCAGGCGCTGTTCTCGTTCCAGGATGCGCGCGAGCGCACGCGCCGCTGGGGCGGGCTCGAGCAGCGCGGCATCCTGATCTTCCAGAAGGGCGCGACCGAAGACCTCGGGCTGTGGCTGATGGAGGTGCCCAGCGGCATCGAAGGCGGGTTCACCTACAACGCCGATCTGTACACCGCGGCCACCGCGGCGGCATTTCGCGAGCGCTTTCTCGAGCTCGTGAATCGCCTTGCGGGCCATCCTTCGCTGACCGTCGGCGAATTGATCTCGGCCGCGGGCTCGGCCTCCGCGGCCTATCTGCGACGTCTCGCCCCTGAAGATCACGCGCCTGCTGCGTCGGCCGCCGTCTCGTCTGCCCCGCAGCTCGCCGCGGCGTCGGCGGAGCCTCGCGCGCCGCGCCTGACCGATGCCGAGTACGCCATGGCCGAGATCTGGGCGTCGCTGTTGCAGATCGACGCGGACCGGATCGCCGTGGACAGCCGATTCTTCGAGCTGGGCGGCAATTCGCTGCTGGCGATGGAGCTGGTCGCGCAGGCCGAGCGACGTTTCGCTCGGACGCTGCGGCTCAACGACCTGGTCACCGATCCGACGATTCGAGAACTCGTCGCGCAAATGGGCACGGTGCCGGGCGCGGTGCCCGCCCCATCGGTGCCCGCCCCGTCGGTGGCCGCGCCGCAGCGCGATACCGTCGCGTTGCTGCGTGCCGGCGGCCCGAAGCCGCCGGTCTTCCTGGTGCACGATGGCGACGGCGAGACGCTCCTGTATCGCAACCTCGCGCAACGGCTGAGCCCGGAGCACGCGGTCTATGGCCTGCAGCCGCTGGCCGGCCCCGGCGCGGCGATGGCGCACACGCGGCTCGCGGACATGGCGCGCTACCACATCGGCAAGATCCGCGAGATACAGCCGCACGGCCCGTACCTGCTGGGCGGGCTGTGTGCCGGCGGCGTGATCGCCTACGAGATCGCGCGCCAGCTCCAGAAAGAAGGCGAGGCGATCGCGATGCT
>DATEFR010000745.1:0-14792 GCA_035280545.1 Burkholderiaceae bacterium
CGGCGCGCCGCACTGCCGGACTACGCGGCGCGCCTGCGCGCCTTCCTGGAGGCGCGGCCCTACTTCTCGACGAACGCGCGCTCGATCACGTAGTGCCCGGCGTCGCCGATGCCCTGCGAGATCTCGAAGCCCAGGTTGTCCAGCACGACGCGCAGGTCGGCGAGCATCGCCGGCCCGCCGCAGATCATCGCGCGGTCGGTCGCGGGGTTCAGCGGCGGCAGGCCGATGTCGTGGCAGAGCTTGCCGTTCTCGATCAGCGTCGTCAGCCGGCCCTGGTTCTTGAACGCCTCGCGCGTCACGGTCGGGTAGTAGATCAGCTTCTCGCGCACCTGCTCGCCGAGGTAGTCGTGCTGCGGCAGCTCCTCGGAGATGAACTCGCGATAGGCGAGTTCGCTGCCGACGCGCACGCCATGCACCAGCACGACCTTCTGGAAGCGCTCGTAGGTGTCCGGGTCGCGGATGATGCTCATGAACGGCGCGAGGCCGGTGCCGGTCGCGAACAGGTACAGGTTCTTCGCCGGCAGCAGGTCGGTGAGCACCAGCGTGCCGGTGGGCTTGCGGCCGATCAGCACGTCGTCGCCGACCTTGAGGTGCTGCAGCCGCGAGGTCAGCGGGCCGTTGGGCACCTTGATGCTGAAGAACTCGAGTTCCTCCTCGTAGTGCGCGCTGGCGACCGAGTAGGCACGCATCAGCGGCTTGCCGTCGACCATCAGGCCGACCATCACGAAGTGGCCGCTTTCGAAGCGCAGGCTGGCTGCGCGCGTGCAGTGGAAGGTGAAGAGCGATTCGTTCCAGTGGTGGACGCGCGTGACTTTCTGGGTGTCGAAGGCCGCCATGTTCGGTACTGCGGGATTGCCGGAAAAGAGGGCGCTATTGTCCCTTGAATTCGGCCGCGCGCTTTGGCCGAAAGGGGCAATGCCCCGGGGCGCGATCGGGCTGTGCGCGGCGATTTTTTTCGCATATGCATATGCACGATCGGGCCCGGCGTCTCGCCTGGCGGGCTCAAGGACGCAAATAGCCGAGGATCACCTCGGTCGCGTGCTCGCGGCGCCGGCGCAGCGCGGCCGGCGTGTCCAAGGCCTGGCCGAACGCCGTCGACAGCGTCGCGCGGTTCGAAAAATAGAAGTAGCTCAGCGACGCGATCGACAGGTACAGCTCGACCGGGTCGACGCCACGCCGGAACTCCCCCGCCTTCGCGCCGGCCTTCAGCAAGGCGGCCAGCGTCTCGATCAGCGAGACCTGCAGCTCGCGCAAGCGCTTGCTCTGGCGCAGGAAACGCGCGCCCAGCATGTTCTCGCCGTTGAGCAGCCCGACCAGCCACGGGTGCGCGTCGTAGTAGTCGAACTTGAAGTGCACGAGGCGGCGGATCGCCTCGTCCGGCTCGAGCGCATCGAGCTGCAGCGCGGCTTCTGCGCGGCGCAGCTCGATGTACGCCTGCTCGAGCACCGCGATGTAGAGCTGCTCCTTGCTCTCGAAGTAGTAGTAGATCATGCGCTTGTTCGAGCGCGCGACCTCGGCGATCACGTCGATGCGGGCGCCGGCCAGGCCCTTGTCCGCGAACTCGGCGAGTGCCGCGTCGAGGATGCGCCGGCGGGTCGCCTCGGCGTCGCGGATCGAAGCCGGCGCAGGCTTGGCGCGTGGCCGGATGGTGGCGGCGGCTGTCATGCGGGGGCTGCCAGTTTCGCCAGGCCCTGCATGTGCGCGGCTCCCTATTCGAAGCGCAGCCGCACTGCGCCGAGCACGCCGAAATCGGCCTCGATCGCGCAAGGGCCCGGCACCGCAACCGCGCCGGTGCAACTGCCCGTCGTCACGAACTGGCCGGCGCGCAGGCCGCCGTAGCCGGGCGGTTGCGCGTTCGCGAGCAGCAGCACGGCGGCCAGCGGATCGCCGTCGAGGATCGCGCGGCCGGTGCCGTGCGCGAGCTCGCGGCGCTGCCCGTCGACGACCGCGCGCAACGCGATCGCGTGCGAGGCGAAGTCGATGTCGCCGCGCCAATCGGCGCTGGCCGGTCCGACGATGTAGGCGCCGCTGTTGAGGTTGTCGGCCAGTTGCCAGAGCGTCGACGCGCCGGCGGCCGGCAAGCGCGAGTCGCTGACCTCGATGCCGATCAGCAGATTGCCGACCGCGGCATCGACTTCGGCCCGGGTGTACGGCTTGGCCTCGGCGCGGCGCTCGGGCAGGTCGCGCACCAGTTCGAACGCGAACTCGCATTCGAGCCGGGGCTCGACGAAACGCGAGAGCGACAGTTGCCCGGCCGAGTGCTGGACCCACGGTGCGAGCAGCGGCCCGGCGACCGGGGTGGGCACTGCCATCGCGTGCTGCTGCGCGTCGGTCAGTGCCGCGACCTTCCAGCCGCGCACATCGCCGAGCGGGCGCGCGATCGCGCGTTGCATGCGGTAGGCGATCGCGAGCTCCTGGGGCGACCAGGCCGGCGGCAGCGGATCGACCCGGTGGCTCTCGCGGCGGGCTTCGATCAAGGCCGCCGTCGCGGCAGCGAAATCTTGGGCGTTCATGGGTGCAATGTGACTAACTGGTTAACTACCGGAATGATAGGAGCCCGCGAACGCACCTGTCAACGCTGAGGCCGGTCGACGCATCGCGTCAGTGCGATCTGGCATGCGATGTGCTCGACCGGCGGGATTCGAACCCGTCGATACCTGCGGATTACCCTGAAACCGAAGAGCGACACCATCATGCTGCGCGCGATCCTGATCACCCTGGCGGCGATGCTGATCGGCTTCGCGGCTGCCGATACGTTCGCCGCCGAGCTGACCGCGGTCGAGCAGCGCTGGGTCGACGGGATGGCGCCGGTCATAGGCTACGCGGCCCAGGGCGGGCTGCCGCTGGATGTCGTCGTCCAGCCGCAGGACGAGCCGCAGGCGCCGCCGCTGGCGCTGGGTTTCGTCGACGGGCGCTGCAAGCTCGTGCTGTCGATGCGCGGCAATCCGCGCGTGGCGACGGCGCTGAACGGGCTGCCGCCGGCATTGCAGCAACCGGCGCTCGAGCTGATGGCGGCGCACGAGCTGGGCCATTGCCGGCGCTACCTCGACGGTGCGTGGCACGCGGTGCCGGCTCGCTTTCGCGCCGACCCGCCCGGCGGTCTGAGTGACAGTTTGCGCACAGCTTATGTCGAAATGTGTGCGACCCGACGCGAAGAGGCGTATGGCGATCTGGTCGGCCTCGCGTGGACCAGCCGGCGCCATCCACAGGACTACGCGGCACTGCACGCGTGGCTGCTCGCCGAGCGGACCACCGACACGCTGCCCGGCAGCCACCACGACACGGCGCCGTGGCTGCGCCTGGTGGCCGACCCCGCGGCGTTGCGCGACGGGCCGATCTTCGAGACGGTGCAGGCGTTGTGGCTGCGCGGGCTGGCCGACAGCCGCGGTCCCGACCGGCCTGCGGCCGACGCGGGCGAACTGTGTGCGGTGACCGCACCCGGCGCCTGAACGGCAGGGGCCCGACCCACAGACTGCGAATTCACGAGGGAGCTTGCCGATGGACTCGTCCTCTTCCAGTGCCTATGCGCCCTACGCGCCGCCGCGCAGCGAAGTCGCGGATGTCGCGGACGGCCCGGCGTCTTTTCAACCGGTGCGCATCTGGTCGGCGCGCGGCCGCATCGGCCGGTTGCGGCTGCTGGCGTACAGCACGGGCGCGTACTTGGTGGCGGTCGTGATCGCGGCGGTGTTGGGCGGGCTGCTGGGCGCGTTCGGTGGGCGCGGCGGCGAGGTCGCAGTGATGGCGGTGTCGCTGTTGCCTATGCTCGCCTACATGGTCGTCAGCTTCCTGTTGTTGATCCAGCGCAGCCATGACCTGAACCTGTCCGGCTGGTACACGCTGCTTGCACTGATCCCGCTGGTCGGGCTGGTCTGGATCTTCAAGGCCGGCACGTCCGGCGCCAATCGCTACGGTGCGCCGCCGCCGCCGAACACGCTGGGCGTCAAGCTGCTGGGTTGTGTTCTGCCGGTGTTCTTCGTGGTCGGCATCCTCGCGGCGATCGCACTGCCGGCGTACCAGCAGTACACGATGAAGGCGCGCGCCGCGCAGGCGCGCTGAGTCGCGGCGCCCGCGGCGCGACGGGATTCGACCATCCACACATCGACATAAATTCGTCAGAACTTGCCAAACGCGAGCGCGTGGTGCTGCCAGCATAATTTTTTTGCAATCGCTTGGTCTCGACCCAAGCACGGGCGCGAGCCGCGCCGATGAGAGTCGATGCCGGCGCACACAGGTCTCGCGATGGCGCGGCCCTGTTGCGATGCAAGCTTCATGGGCAGCCACACGATGTCGAGCGCCGAAATTCCCGTCGACGAAGCGCAGCGCCTGCATGCGCTGCGCGCCTATCGCGTTCTGGACACGCCTGCGGAACCGGCCTTCGACGATCTCGTCATGTTGGCGGCGCACATCTGCCAGGCGCCGATCGCCCTGGTGTCGCTGGTGGACGAGGACAGGCAATGGTTCAAGGCGCGCCTCGGCGTCGAAGCGACCGAAACGCCACGCGACATCGCCTTTTGCTCGCACACGATCCTCAACGCCGACGGGCTCCTTCTCGTGCCCGATGCGAGGGCCGATCAGCGTTTCTGCGGCAACCCGATGGTCACGTCGGCGCCGGGCGTGCGCTTCTATGCCGGTGCGCCGCTGGTGACTGCCGATGGCCACGCGGTGGGCGCGTTGTGCGTGAAGGACGTCGTGCCGCGCGAGCTCAGCGTCGCGCAGCAAGAGGCGCTGAAGGCGCTGAGCCGCCAGACGATCGCCTTGCTGGAACTGCGCCGCGCCGCGATCGAACGCCGCCAGCTCGACGAGCGTTATCGGCTGGTGATGGAGTCGATACCCAATGCGATCGTCGGCGCCGATCGCGAGGGCCGTATCGGCCTGGTCAACGCCGAGGCCGAGCGGCTCTTCGGCTATGCACGCTCCGAACTCGTGGGGCAGCCGGTCGATTGCCTGGTGCCTCCCGCGCTGCGCGACGAGCACGGGCGGCGATGGGCCCACCTGCTCGCCGATCCGACCGGGCGGCCGGAGGCCGTCTGCCGCGAGACGCTGGGGCTGCACGAGAGCGGCCGGACGCTGCCCATCGAGCTGGGCCTCACGCTGCTCGAAACCCCCGAGCAGACCTTCGTGCTGGAGTCCATCACCGACGTCGCCGAACGCAAGGCCGTCGAGTCGCAGCTGCGCCGAGTGCAGATGCTGCACCAGGCCATCGTCGACAACGCCGGCTGCGCGATCGTCAGCACCGACGCCGACGGCATCATCACGAGCTTCAACCCTGCGGCCGAGCGCATGTTCGGCCACGCGGCGAGCGAGGTGGTGGGCTTGCAGACGGCGGAGATCCTGCACGCCGCCGACGATGGAGGGGGCAGTGCGCCGGCGGCCTCCTCCGCGAGCGGCCCGCTTCGCGGGTTTGCCGCGGTGCTGGATCGGCAAGGCGGCGAGGGCGCACGCGAATGCGAATGGACGTGCGTTCACAAGGACGGCAGCCGCCTCCCGGTGCTGCTGTCGGTGACGGCGCTGCACGATGCCGACGGGCCCGACGCAGGCCATCTGGCGTTGGCCATCGACATCAGCCATCGCAAGCGCGACGAAGAGACGCTGCGCGCGAAGAACGAGGAACTCAAGACCTTTGCGTACACCGTCTCGCACGACCTGAAGGCGCCGCTGCGCGGCATCGCCGGGTATGCGCAGGAACTGCAGCGCCGCCACGCCGAAGGGCTGTCCGAACGCGCTCAGTTCTGCATCGCCCAGATCGTCTACGCGGCCAAGAACCTCGATCGGCTGATCGATGACCTGCTGAGCTACTCGCGCATCGTGGCGCAGGTGCCGCAGCGAGGCGAGTTCCGCCTCGACGAACTGGTGCGACGCATCCTGCACGACCGCAGCCTGGCGCTGTCCGAGCAAAGCGTCGAGCTCGATCTCGACGTGCCGCCGATCGTGCTGTCCGGTTGGGAGCGCGGGCTGCACCAGGTCTTGTGCAACCTGATCGACAACGCGCTGAAGTACAGCCGCGACGCCCAGCCTCCGCGCATGGCCGTGCGGGCGCGCGCGGCGGCCGGGACCTGCCACTTCAGCGTGGCCGACAACGGCATCGGATTCGACATGAAGTACCACGACCGCATCTTCGGGCTCTTCAACCGCCTCGTGCGCGCCAACGAATTCGAGGGAACGGGAGCCGGCTTGGCGATCGTCAGCAAGGTGCTCGAAAAGCTCGGCGGGCGCGTGCGCGCCGAGTCCGCGCCGGGACGCGGCGCGACGTTTTTCATCGACCTCCCGCAAGACATGGAGGGCATCCCATGATGCCTTTGGCCGATCGTCGCGCCATGGAGCCGTCGCGTCCGATCCTGATGGTCGAGGACAACGACATGGACCTCGACCTGTGCATGCAGGCCTTTGCCGAACATGCCGTGGCGAACCCCTTCCTCGTGTGCCGAGACGGCGAAGAGGCGCTGAACTTCATCGATGCGCACTCGACGAGCGCCGATCCGCAATTGCCGCTGCTCGTGCTGCTGGACCTGCGGCTTCCCAAGCTCGACGGGATCGGCGTGCTGCGCCACGCGCGCCAGCATCCGGTGTGGAAACAAGTGCCCTTCATCGTCCTGACCACGTCGCGCGAGGACACCGACATCCAGGCGGCCTACCGACTCGGCGTCAACTCGTACATCGTCAAGCCGGTGGACTTCTTCGCGTTCACGGAAGTGGCCCGCCGCATCCAGATGTACTGGGTGCTGACCAATCAAGCGCCATTCAGGCAGTCCTGACATCCCGACGCGCGTTCCGGAGGCTGCATGCACATACTCTACGCGGAGGATCATCCCGCGGACGCGGACTTGCTGCAGTCGTATCTCGCGGCGGCCGCGCCCGACATCGTCGTGCAGGTCGTGGATTCGGGCGCCGCGTGCCTGGAGCGGCTGACTGCCGCTCGTTTCGATGCGGTGCTGCTGGACAACCACCTGTCCGACATGGACGGCATCGGCGTGCTGCGGGAGCTGCGCGCATCGGGCGAGCGGCTCCCGGTCGTGCTGATCACGGGTGCCGGAGACGATATGACGCTGTCCGCGGCCTTGCAGGCCGGCGCCAGCGACTACGTCGCCAAGTCGCAGGACTACCTGCACGACCTCCCACGGCTGCTGCGTGCCGTGGTCAGCCGTCAACGCAGCCGCAGCCTGCTCGACACGGGCGAGGCGCGCCGCCGGCATCGCGTGCTGTACGTCGAGCCCAATGCGATGGATGCCGAGATGACCTGCCGGCATTTCGACGTCGCCGCCGCGGAGCTGCAGCTGAGCGTCGTGGTCAGCGGCGAAGAAGCGCTGGCGCTGATCGACGCGGGCTCGCGCTTCGACCTGGTCTTGACCGACCTGCGGCTGCCGCGCATGGGCGCGTTGGACCTCATGCGCGAGGTCCAGGTGCGCGGCATCGAGGTGCCTTTCATCGTCATCACCGGGCACGGCGACGAGGTGACGGCCGTCGCCCTGCTGCGCATGGGCGCATACGACTACATCGTCAAGCGGCACAACTACCTGCAGCAGCTGCCGCATTCGATCCTGCACGCGCTGCATCGCGCCAACCTGGACAAGACCGCGCATGCGCTGCAGTCCGAGCTCGTCGCGATGAATGCATCGCTCGAGGAGAAAGTGGCCCAGCGCACGTGCGAGCTGCAGGCCGAGATCCGCGCGCGGCAGCAGGCTCAGGAGCATCTGCAGCGCAGCGAGGCGCTGCTGCGCATGGCGAGCCGCATGGCCCACCTCGGCGCGTGGAGGGTCGAGCTGCCCGGGCGGCGCATGGTCTGGTCCGAAGAAGCGGCGACGATCCACGGCGCGGATCCGCGGCAGGTCCAGTCGATCGATTCGGCCATCGGCTTCTGTGTGGAAGGCCATGGCGAGACCTACCGCGCCCGCCTCGACAGGTGCATGCGCGAAGGCGTTCCTTTCGACGAGGAGCTGCAGATCGCCGCCACCGGCGGGCCGCGGGTCTGGGTGCGTGTGGTCGGCCAGGCGGTGCGCGGGCCGTCGGGCGCCATTTCGCACGTGCAGGGCACCATCCAGGACGTTTCCGAGCGCAAGCTCGCCGAGTCCGAGCGGCGCGCACTCGAGATGCAGCTGCGCGAGTCGCAGAAGCTCGAGGCGATGGGCACCTTCGCCGGCGGCATTGCGCACGACTTCAACAACATGCTGGGTGCCATCCTCGGCAACGCATCGCTGGCGATGGAGGCGGTCGCGCCGCTGGACGCGCCGTCGCCGGCGCAGACCGCGCTGCGGCAGATCCAGAAGACAGCGCTTCGCGGCCGCGACCTGGTGCGGCAGATTCTCGCCTTCAGCCGCCGCCAACAGCCGGCGTTCGTGGCTCAGTCGCTGCGCCCGCTGATCAAGGACACGCTGGGCATGCTGCGCGCGATGCTGCCGGCGATGGTGGAGCTGCGCACCGCGTTGACCGACGAACCGGTGTGGATAGACGCCGACGGCGTGCAGATCCAGCAGGTCATCGTCAACCTGTGCGCCAATGCCTGGCACGCCATGCCCGACAGCACCGGCCGCATCGAGCTCAGCCTGGACATCGCCGCGTACGGCGAGGGTGCCTCCGACCCCTCGCGTCCCACCGGGTGCTATGCGCGTCTTCGCGTCAGCGACAACGGCTGCGGCATGGACGAGGCCACGCGCGCCCGCATCTTCGAGCCCTTCTTCACCACCAAGCCGGTCGGGCAGGGAACCGGCCTGGGACTGGCCGTGGTGCACGGCATCGTCAGCGCGCACCGCGGCGCGATCACGGTGGACAGTACGCCTGGCGTCGGCAGCACGTTCAGCCTGTGGTTCCCCTTGGCGCCGGCCGGCATCGAACCGCCGGGCAGCGACTGGGCCGTGCTCGAACGGCGCGACCCCGCGCCGGCGCCTGTCGTCGCGCACGGCCAGCATGTGCTGTACGTGGACGATGACGAGGTCATGATGCTGATGGTCGAACGCCTGCTGCAGCGCTGCGGCTACCGCGTGACCGCGATGGTCGATGCCGTCGAGGCGCTCGATTTCGCGCGGCGCGATCCCAGCATCGACGTGGTGGTGTGCGACCTGAACATGCCGGCGCTGTCCGGGTTGGCATTGGCACGTGCGCTGGGCGAGATCCGGCCTGCGCTGCCGGTCATCCTGAGCTCGGGCTACTTCCCCGCCGAAGCCCATGCGCAGGCCAGCGCCCTGGGGATCCGGGCGACGTTGTGCAAGGAGAACACGCTGGAGGAGCTGCACCCCGTGATCCAGCGCACGCTGTCCGCCGCCAGCGTTTGACACGGGCCGCGCATAGGCCCTGCCTTGGGGAAACCACCAGGCCACGTTCTGTACGGTCGTACAATACTGTACGTACGTTCAAACAAGAATCGGGAGGGGCCTGCTCATGAAGCTGATGACCTATCGGCTTGCGAGTCACACCGAGATCGGCGCTCTGGCGCTCAGCGAGCGTGTGGTGCGCCTGGATGCCGCGCATCGAGCGCTGCGTGGCACGGCACAAGCGCATTTCGTCGACATGCTGGCCTTCCTGCGCGGCAACGGCGAGGCGCGCGAGCTCGCGGCCACGCTGGTCGACGAGGTCGAACGCCGCGGTGTCGACGAAGCGATGACCACGCTCGCGGACATCACCTTGCTGGCGCCGGTGCCCGTGCCCGAGTCGATACGCGAATTCATGCACGCCGTGGCCAGCGCGCCTGCGATGGAGGGGGCGACGCTCGACCCGGTCTTCGAGCAGCATGCCGTTGCGTGCACGCGCAAGTTCGGCATGGGCCCGTGGAGGCGCAGCCTGCACGACGCCTGGTGCGAGTTGCCGATCTACCGCAAGGGCAACCGCTCCCTGGTGGTCGGCCACGGGCGCGACGTCATGATGCCGCGCGACACGAACGTGTTCGACTACGAGCTGGAATTCGGTGTCTTCCTGTCGCGCGGCGGGTGCAACATCGCGGCCGAGCGCGTGTCGGAACACATCGGCGGGTACGTGGTGTTCAACGACTTCTCGGCGCGCGACATCCACGGCCGCGAACTGCTGTGCTGCCTCGAGCCCGCCACGAGCGACGACTTCAACGCCGGCAACGCGATGGGCCCGGTGCTGGTCACGCCCGATGAACTGCCCGACCCCTACGCGCTGGCGATGACGGCGCGCGTCAACGGCCGGGAGGATAGGCGCGGCACGAGCGCAGACATGCGTTTTCGCTTCGAGGACGTGATCGCCTACGTGTCGCACTACGAGACGCTGCATCCGGGCGAGTTCTTCGGCTCGGGAACCTGTTCGAGCGCGCCAGGCGTGCCCCGCGGCGTCGAGCACGGCCGCTTCCTGCGCGAAGGCGACGTCGTCGAACTCGAGGTCGAGCGGCTGGGCGTGCTGCGCAACCGCGTCGTCAAGGCGCTCGTCGCGTGAGGGTTCCTAGCGTGCCGGCTGCGCCGCACAAGCGAACCAAGGCGGCGCGGCGGGCGGGGGGCGCGCCGGAGGCTTCGCCCAGCCGCAAGCAAAACATCCTGCTGGTCGCCGAGCGGCTGTTTGCGGCCCACGGCTTTCACGGTGTGTCGATTCGCGACATCGCCGAGGAGGCCGGCGTGCCGCTCGCGCTGGTCGGCTACTACTACGGGCCGAAAGTCGAGCTGTACTACGAGATCTACCGCCAGCGCGCCCGCTACATCGAAGAGCGCATGCGGACATTGGCCCTCGCACAGCGCGAGGCGCCGCGCGGCAAGTTGCTCGAGGAGATCGTCAAGGCCTTCGTGCTGCCGGCGCTGAAGGTGGCGGCCACGCCGGACGGCCGCATCTTCATGCGGCTGGTGGCGCGTGTCGTCAGCGCGCACACCCCGGAAGACGACGCGATCATCCGCGAGGTCTTCGATCCGCTGGCCTACGCTTTCATGGACGCACTGGTCGCCGCGCTGCCGCATGCCACGCGCGGGCAGATCGCGTGGTGCTACCAGTTCGCGGTGGGCGCGCTGTTGCATCACATGACCGACCAGCGCGTCGAGCGCCTGTCGCGCGGCGAGAACCGCGCCGACGACGAAGACAGCGCCGCGCCGCTGCTGGTGCGCTTCATCACCGCCGGCATGCGCGGCGTATGCGGCAAGTCGCCGCCATGAGGCCATGCCCGAGCCGTCGCGACGGCTCTTGAAAGGAGATCCCATGCCCCGCCGCTTCATCGACCTGTCGATCTTCCTCGAGAACGATGTCGCCTCCGACCCGCCCGGGTTGGAACCCAGGATCCAGTACTTCACGCACGAGCACACCTACGCGCAGATCGCACCGTTCTTTCCCGGCTTGCGGCGCGAGGACCTGCCCGACGGCGAAGGCTGGGCGATCGAGCTGATCAGCCTGTCGACGCACAACGGCACGCACCTCGACGCGCCGTACCACTTCCACTCGACGATGGATGCGGCGCTGGGCGAAAAACGCAAGTCCATCGCGATCCACGAGGTGCCGCTCGAGTGGTGCTTCCAGCCGGGCGTGAAGCTCGACTTCCGCGAGGCCGCTGACGGCTACGTCGTCACCGCGGCCGATGTCGAGGCCGAACTCAAGCGCATCGGGCATGATCTCGCGCCGCTGGAGATCGTCGTGGTCAACACGCGTGCCGGATCGCGTTATGGCGAGCGCGACTACGTGTCGTCGGGCTGCGGCATGGGCTACGACGCGACGATGTACCTGCTCGAGCGCGGCGTGCGCCTGACCGGCACGGATGCCTGGAGCTGGGATGCCCCGTTCGTGCACACCGCGAAGAAATACAGCGAGTCGAAGGACGCGTCGCTGATCTGGGAGGGGCACAAGGCCGGCCGCGACATCGGCTACTGCCACCTCGAGAAGCTGCACAACCTCGAAGCGCTGCCGCCCGACGGCTTCTACATCAGCTGCTTCCCGCACAAGATCCGCGGCGCATCCGCCGGGTGGACGCGCGCCGTGGCGATCTTCGACGACGCGTTGCGTTGAGATCGGCCGCGATACCGACCTTGAAGAAAGATGGCGTTTCGCTGCGGCGAAAAGCTGCTCACATCTAACCCTTCACTTTCAGTGCTCAGCGCAAGTCCTTATTTTTGAACAGGTTTTCGTGCCGGATTTCACGTTTCAAACTCTTCGCTAAGTCATTGATTCCATTGATTTTTCATTACAGATTCCGTTGACCAAGATGGCCTGAATCCGCTAAAGTGGCACAAAGTGCACTTTTGTGGAAGTTTGTGGCTAACACCGTGTTTCAGGGGCCTGCGGCTCTGACGCTGGACGGCAAAGGGCGTATTGCCATGCCGGCGCGTCATCGCGAGCTCCTCACGGCGATGGACTGCAAGCAGCTGACCCTCACCAAGCACCCCGAAGGGGCGCTGCTGGTGTTCCCGCGGCCGGCCTGGGAGGGCTTCCGCGACCGCGTTGCCGCGCTGCCGATGGAGGCGAGCGGCTGGAAGCGGGTCTTCCTCGGCAACGCGATGGACGTCGAGATCGACGCACAATCGCGGGTGCTGGTACCGCCCGAGCTGCGGAACTCGGCAGGCCTCGTGCGCGACGTGATGTTGCTCGGGATGGGCAGCCACTTCGAGCTGTGGGACGCGCAGCGCCACGCCGACCACGAGGCGAAGGTGATGCAGTCCGAGATGCCCGAGTCGCTGAAGAGCTTCAGCTTCTGACGCCACGCCGTCGGCGATTCCTCATGTCCGCGCCCTTTCAACACACGACCGTGCTGCTGGCCGAAGCGATCGATTCGCTTCTGACCAGGCCCGACGGCCTCTACGTCGACGGCACGTTTGGCCGTGGCGGGCATACGCGAGCGCTGCTCGCGCGGCTCTCGGACAAGGGGAGGGTGATCGCGATCGACCGGGATGTCGAAGCGATCCACGAGGCGACCGTCGGCAATGCGCGGGTCACAGACCCGCGTTTTTCCATCCATCACACCAGTTTCGCGAACCTGCGCAGCGTGCTCGCCGAGCAGGGGGTCGCACGCATCGATGGACTGCTGCTCGACCTCGGCGTCTCGTCGCCGCAGATCGACGACCCCGAACGCGGCTTCAGCTTCCGTTTCGACGGCCCGCTGGACATGCGCATGGACACCACCCGCGGCGAAAGCGCGGCGGAGTTTCTGGCCCGCGCCGACGAGCGCCACATCACGGAGGTGATTCGCGACTATGGGGAAGAACGGTTTGCTCTACAGATTGCAAAGGCGCTTGTTGCTAGGCGCGAAAGCGGGAACGCTGTTCGAACCACCGGCGAGCTTGCCAAGCTCGTGGCTGGTGCGGTCCGGACCCGCGAAGCGGGCCAGGACCCTGCAACGCGCACATTTCAAGCTCTTCGGATTTTCGTCAACGCCGAGCTTGAGGAGCTCGAGCAAGGCCTGAGCGCGGCACTCGATCTGCTCGCGCCAGGCGCCCGGCTGGTCGTGATCAGCTTCCATTCGCTCGAGGACCGCATCGTCAAGACCTTCATCGCGCGCGAAAGCCGCCACGAGGTCGACCGGCGTGCGCCGTTCGCGCCCGAGAAGCCGCATCGGCTGCGCGCGATCGCGCGGATACGCCCGAGCGCCGAGGAGGTCCGTGCGAACCCGCGTGCCCGCTCGGCCATCATGCGAGTGGCCGAGCGTACCGATGTCGGGGTGGCCACATGACCCGGCTCAACCTGATCCTGCTGCTGGCGCTGCTCGCGAGCTGCGTCTACCTCGTCGGCGTCGCGCACGAGTCGCGTCGGCTGTACGCCGATCTCGACAAGGCGCGCACCGAGGAGCGGCTTCTGGACAGCGACTTCGAGCGCCTGAAGAGCGAGAAGCAATCGCAGGCGACGCCGTTGCGCGTCGAGAAGACCGCGCGCGACAGGCTCGCGATGCGCAGCGCGACGCCGGCGGTCACGCAGTACGTCACCTACGCGAGCGCGGCGGCCGCATCGGCCGCGAACGGGGCGGGGGCTCGCTGATGGCCGGCAAGCGCAACCCCGCGATGACCACGGCCGGCGCCGTGCGCAGCGTCACCTATTCGACCAGCCCGCTGCTCGCGTCGAAGACGCCGCCGTGGCGCTCGAAGTTCCTGGTCGCACTCGTCGGCGCGAGCTTCTGCGTGCTGCTAGGCCGCGCGCTGTACGTGCAGGTGATCGGCACGGACTTCTTCCAGAAGCAGGGCGAGATCCGCTATGCACGCACGCTCGAGCTGCCGGCCAGCCGCGGCCGCATCCTCGACCGCAACGGGCTGATCCTCGCCTCCAGCATCCCGGCGCCGTCGCTGTGGGCGATCCCCAAGGACTTCGACGCCGACAAGGCGCAGCGCAAGCAGCTCGCGAAGCTGCTGGGCATGAGCGCGAAGGAGCTGGACGACAAGCTCGATGACAACCCGAACTTCGTCTGGCTGCGCCGCCAGGCCGACGACCAGGTCGCGAAGGACGTGCTCGCGCTCGGTCTCAAGGGCGTCCACCAGGTGCGCGAGTACAAGCGCCGCTACCCCGAAGGCGAGGCCGCGACGCACGTCGTCGGCTTCACCAACGTCGAAGACAAGGGCCAGGAAGGCATCGAGCTCGGCTACCAGGATCAGCTCGCCGGCCGCGACGGAACGCGCCGCGTGATCAAGGACCGGCTGGGCCGCGTCGTCGACGACATCGGCGAGAGCGTCGCGCCGGTCGATGGTCGCGACATCGCGCTGTCGATCGACTCGAAGGTGCAGTTCTTCGCGTACCAGCGCATCCGCGACGCGGTTGCCGAGAACAAGGCCAAGGCCGGCAGCGTCGTCGTGCTCGACGCGCAGAACGGCGAGGTGCTCGCGCTGTCGAACTTCCCGAGCTACAGCCCGGCCGATCGCCGCAACCTGACCGGCGCGCAGCTGCGCAACCGCGCGATC
>DATEFR010000746.1:0-2415 GCA_035280545.1 Burkholderiaceae bacterium
GTGTTGACCGATCTCGAGATGCCCAACCTCAACGGGCTGGATCTGACGCGCCGGCTGCGCGAGTCGCCGTCCCTGCGCGCGCTGCCGGTGGTGATGATCAGCTCGCGCGGCACCGACAAGCACCGGGCCCGCGCCGAGCAGGCCGGCGTGTCGGACTATTTCACGAAGCCCTACTCGGAAACAGAGCTGCTCGCCCGCGTGCGGGCCCTCGCATCCGCTCAGGAGCCTGCGAAGTCCTCGGACTCGCGCGCCGCCAGATAGGCATAGGCCAGACGCACGATCTCGCGCGTCGCCGCCTTGACCGAGACACCGGCGGGCCGTTCGCGCAGCGTGGCATGCACGAGCGCGTGCACCGTCTGGATCATCATGAAAGCGGCGAGGTCCAGGTTCGCGACCATGACTTCGTCGCGGTGTGCCGCCAGCATCTCGCGTACGAGCAGGTACATCTTCGCGTGTGCCTTGTCGTGCACGTCGTCGACCAGACCAAGCTCCTCGCACTGCTCGAGCGCGCGATGCAGATCGGCATCGACCTGGTGGGCGTGCATCGATGCCCCGATCACGCGCGCCAGCGCAGCGTGCAGCGTTTCGCCGACGCGCGGCCTGAACTCGCGCTCGAGCGCGAGTGTCATCTCGCGCGCATGACGCTCATGCAGCGCGCGGATCAAAGCGACCTTGTTGGGGAAGTACTGGTACAGCGAGCCGACGCTGACGCCCGCGCGCTCGGCGACCAGGTTGGTGTTGGTCGCGGCGTGACCGCGCTCGATCAGAATGCGAGCCGTCGCGTCGAGGATCGCGTCGACGGTGGCTTGCGAGCGCGCCTGGCGCGGCGCCTTGCGAGGTTCGACGGAGGTTTTCATCGTGGTGCCGGTGGGGTCTTCGAATGCGAGTCGACAATGCGAGCAATAGCTCGCATAGTGTCATCACTCCGGCGCCCCGCGTCAACCGCCAACGAGATGCCCGCATGCCCCGTCGCTATTCGTTCTTCATGCTGCTGCAATCGACCCCGCGCTGGCGCTCGCTCAGCGTGGACGAACAGCACGCGCGCCACGATGCCCTGTTGATGCAGGTCTTCGAGGGCTACCCCGAGCTGCAGCTGCGGCGCTTCGACAGCACCGCGTTCGCCGGCCGCTGCAGCGACGTCTTGCTGTGGGAGGCCACCGACGTCGCGCAGTACTACCACGCGGTCGAGTGGCTGCGCGATCGAGGGCCGCTCGATGAGCAGTGGTTCGAGGTGGTCGACGTGATCCCCGCGGTCGAGGACGCGTGGCGTGCCCATGAGGCATGCCTGTCGATCGAGGCGAGCGCGCTCTGAGCGGTCGATTGTCGAAGGCGGCCCGCGGACCAGCGGTATAAACGCCGCATGCGAGATGCCACGCCTGTCACGTCATCACTCCCCTCCGCCGTCCAGCCGGCTGTCCGATCGTCGCCGACCGACACATCCAGGGCCCGCCCGCACGTGGTCATCGTCGGCTGCGGCTTCGGCGGCCTCGAAGCGGTGCGCGCGTTGTCGAAGGCGCCGGTCGAGATCACGGTGATCGACCGCACCAACCACCATCTGTTCCAGCCGCTGCTCTACCAGGTCGCCACCGCCGGACTGAGCGCGCCGGCCGTCAGTGCGCCGATCCGCCACGTGCTGCGCAGCGCGATGAAGCGCGGCAACCTGACCGTGCTGCAGGCCGAGGTGATCGGCTTCGACGTCGCGGCGCGGCGCGTCCTGCTCGACGCCGGCCAGTCGCTCGCCTACGACCAGCTGATCGTTGCCGCCGGGGCGACCCACAGCTACTTCGGTCACGACGAATGGGCCGCCCATGCCCCCGGCCTGAAGACGCTCGCCGACGCGTTCGCGATCCGCTCGCGCGTGATCGGTGCGTTCGAACGCGCCGAGCGGCTGACCGATGCGGCACAGCGCGAACCGTGGATGACCTTCGTCGTGATCGGCGCCGGGCCGACCGGCGTCGAGATGGCCGGCACGATGACCGAGATCGCGCAGCACACCTTGCCGCAGGAGTTCCGGCGCATCGATTCGACCCGCACGCGGGTGGTGCTGATCGAAGGCTCCGACCGCGTGCTCGGCGCATTCGTGCCGGAGCTGTCGCAACGCGCTCGCGAGCAGCTCGCACGGCTCGGCGTCGAGGTGCTGACCGGCTGCAAGGTGACGCAGATCGATGCCGACGGCGTCGTCTACACGACCGGCCAGGGCGATGCGATGCAGCAGCACCGGCTCGCGAGCAAGACCGTGATCTGGGCCGCCGGCGTCGCCGGCTCGCGCCTCGGCCGTGAGCTGGCACAGGCAACCGGCGCGCAGCTCGACCGCGCCGGCCGCGTCGTCGTCGCGCCCGATCTGAGCCTGCCCGGCCACCCCGAGATCGTGGTGATCGGCGATCTCGCGAGCGCGATGAGCCACGACTTGCGCGA
>DATEFR010000747.1:0-8044 GCA_035280545.1 Burkholderiaceae bacterium
GCGCTGACGTCGACCTTGGCTCCTTCGCAGATCGAGGCCTGGATCGGCGTCGTCTTCGCCGTCGTGATCATCGGTGGCCTGGCCAATCCGCTGGGAGCCTTGCTCGCAGGCGTCCTGATCGGCGTGGCCGAGTCGGTGACGATGGCCGTCGTCAATCCCGCCTGGGCGCCGCTGGTGGCGTTCTCCATCCTGATCGCGCTGCTCGTGTGGAAGCCCAGATGGCTGTGAACTCGATCCCGTACAAGCTGCTCGGCGCGGGCGTCGCCGCGGCGCTGGTCGCGCTGCCCTATGCCGGCCTGGCGGACTTCTACCTGTCCTACCTCTACGTCATCTTCTTCTGGGTGGCGCTGGCCACCAGCTGGGGCATCCTGAGCGGCTACACCGGCTACTGGAGCTTCGGGCACGCCGCGTTCTTCGGCGCCGGCGTCTATGTGTCGGCGGCGCTGTCCGCCAAGGTGGGGCTGCCTTACCTGCTGACCATCCCTTTCGCCGCAGGCATCGCGGCGGCATTGGGCACGGCCATCGGGTTCGTGGTGTTCCGCATCAAGTCGCTGCGCGGCGAGTTCTTCGCGCTGCTGACGCTGTCCGTCACCTACGTGTTGGCAGCCATCGTGTCGAACACGCCCATCGACGGCGGGGGCGGGATCAATTTCAGCGGCGTGCCGCTGCCCACCTTCGGCACGTCGATTCCCGGTGCGATCTATCTGCTGGGCCTGGTCCTGGCGGCGGTCGCGCTCGGGGCCTCGCGTTGGGTGTTCCACAGCAGGCTGGGCCACGGTCTGCTGGCGTTGCACGATGACGAGGACGTGGCCGAAGTGAAGGGCGTGCCGACCTTCCGCTACAAGCTGCTCGCCTTCGCGATCTCGTCGGCGATCGCCGGCGCTGCCGGCGCGGTGCAGGCCGCCTATGTGGGCTACGTGACAGTGGGTGACACCTTCTCGATCACGGTGCCGCTGTACGTGGTGTTGATGAGCATCCTGGGCGGTGCGCGGCACTGGGCCGGGCCGGCGGTCGGCGCGACGCTCATCACGATCGCATTGAGCGCGTTCGTCGGCGGCAATCACGCCGAACTGGGACGCGCCGCGGTCGCTCTCGCGCTGATCGTGGTCATGCTGGTGCTGCCGCATGGCATCACGCCCCGAGTGCTGGAGCGCCTGCGGCGGCACGGCGGCAGTCGGCCGGTTCGTGCGCCTGCGACATCGACGGGCTTGACGCTTGCCGCGCGCGCGTCGGCGACCACGCCCCCGGCGATCGAGCCGCTGCTGCAGTGTCGCGACGTCGCCAAACGGTTCGGCGGCCTGCAGGCTCTCGGCGGTGTGAGCCTCGAGGTTCGCCGTGGCGAGATCCTCGCCCTCGTCGGCCCCAACGGCTCCGGCAAGTCGACGCTCATCAACATGATCAGCGGGCACTTCCCGCTGACCGCAGGCAGCATCGCGTTGGATGGCCAGACCATCTCGTCGCTAGCGCCGCACGAGGTCGCCCGCAGGGGCATCGCGCGCACCTACCAGATTCCGCGCTTGTTCGAGCGCATGACGGTGCTCGAGAACGTCTCCTTGTGTGCCGCTTTCGGACGCGCAGCCGGCGAGCCTGGAGAAGACTCCCACGCGCTGGCGCGGCACTGGCTGGGGTTCACCGGGCTGGCGGACAAGGCCGATCTGCTGCCCGCCGCGCTCAACCTGCACGAACGCAAGTTCGTCGAGTTCGCGCGCGCACTGGCCGCGCGTCCGAAGCTCCTGCTGCTCGACGAGGTGCTGTGCGGGCTGACGCCGGCGGAGGTCGACCAGGCCATTGCCCTGATCCGCAAGATCCGCGCGGGCGGCACGACCATCGTCTTCGTCGAGCACGTGATGCGGGCCGTGGTGGCGCTCGCGGACCGCGTGGCCGTGCTGGACCAGGGCCGGTTGCTGGCGCTGGGAGCCCCTCAGGAAACCATGCAGGATCCGCGCGTGGTCGACGTCTACCTGGGAGTCGCCCGTGCTGCTTGAGCTGCGCAAGGTTCACGTGTCGTACGGCGACGCGCCGGCCGTGTGGGATGCTTCCCTCGAGATCGATACGGGCCAGATCGTCTCCGTGGTCGGGCCGAACGGCGCCGGCAAGAGCACGCTGATCAACGCGATCGCCGGCGTGCTGCGGCCGCGCCAGGGGCAGATCCTGATCGGCGGCATCGACGTCAGTGCGATTCCCGCGCATCGCGTGTGCGAACACGGCGTGGCGCTCGTCCCCGAAGGTCGGCGGTTGTTCACGCATATGTCCGTCGAAGACAACCTGGAGCTCGGCGCCTATCGTTCGGCCGCTCGAACCGTGTGGCGCGAGACGATGCAAGAGGTGTTCTCGCTGCTGCCCGTGCTGAAGGAGCGGCGCTCGCAAATCGCCGGCTCGATGTCCGGCGGGCAGCAGCAGATGGTGGCCATCGGGCGAGCGCTGATGGCGCGGCCGCGCCTGCTGCTGATGGACGAGCCGTCGCTCGGGCTGTCGCCGCTGATCGTCTCGGAGATGTTCGGGATCATCCGCCGCATCAACGAGCGCGGCGTCGCCGTGCTGCTGGTGGAACAGAACATCCACCAGGCGCTGGAGATCGCGCACTCCGCTTATGTCATCGAGCAGGGCCGGATCATCAGCTCGGGCAAGCCCGAGGCCTTGCTGAACGACCCGCAGATCAAGGAGGCCTACCTTGGCGCATGAACAACCCGACGCCCCGGGCGTTCCCGTGGTGATCCGTCGCCTGGTCACCGGCCATGGGCCCGATGGATCGAGCCAGCTGGCGCTGCAGTCCGCGCCGCCGCGCACCGACGAGTTCAAGCACATCCCGGGCATGGTGTCGCGCCTGGTGTGGGCGACTTCGGCCGAGGCAGCGCTGCCTTTCGACGGCGCGGATCCCACGCCGCGCGTCGCCAGCATGGTCCCGGCGCCCGGCGAAACGCGCTTCATCGTCGCGACGTTTCCGCCCGACTCGGTATTCGCTGCCGAGGGCTTCGACCCCGAGGCGGCCGTGCGCGAGAACCTGGCCATCAACCCGGGCCTGGCCGAACGATTCGAGCCCGACGGCATGCACGAGACGCCGACGGTCGACTACGCGATCGTGCTCGACGGCGAGCTCTGGCTGGAGCTGGACGCGGGCCGCTCGACGCTGCTGCGCCGGCATGACGTCGTCGTTCAGCACGGCACGCGCCACGCCTGGCGAAACAAGAGCGAGCGAGCGGCGACGGTGGCCTTCGTGCTGATGGGCGCGCGAGCGCGCGACACCGGTCGCTGAAGCTGGCGTGAACAGGGAAGAAAACGAAAGGCATCTCATGAGCGATACCAGAATCGAACATGTCCGCGGGCGCCGCGTGTGGGACTCGCGAGGCCGGCCCACCGTCGAGGCAGAGGTCTTCCTGCGCAACGGCGTGAGGGGGCGGGCGATCGCGCCGGCCGGTGCATCGACCGGCAGCGGCGAAGCATTGGACCTGCGCGACGGCGGCGAGCGTTTCGGCGGGCTGGACGTGCAACGAGCCTGCGCGTCGATCAACGAGCTGATCAGCCAGGACCTCGCGGGCTGCGACATCGCCGACCAGGCGTTGCTGGACGCGCGGCTCGTCGCGCTTGACGGCACGGCGCAGCGCAGCCGTCTGGGCGGCAACGCGATGGTCGCGACCTCCATGGCCCTTCTGCACGCGCGCGCCGAAGCGGCCGCGCAGCCCGTGTGGTCGCTGCTGGCCGGCGATCGCGAGGTGCGCATGCCGCTGCCGGAGATCCAGATCTTCGGCGGTGGAGCGCACGCCGCAAGGCGCGTCGACGTGCAGGACTTCATGGTCATGTGCCCGGCAGCGCGGTCCTTCTCCGAGGCGCTCGCGTGGACCGCTGAGGTCTACCGGGCGGCGGGTGCACTGCTGAAAAAGGCGGGCCTGTTGCAGGGCGTCGCCGACGAGGGCGGGTATTGGCCGGCGTTCTCGTCGAACGAGCAGGCGCTGGATACGCTGATGCAGGCGATCGTCGACGCGGGCCTGCGGCCAGGCGAGCAGGTCGGCATTTCGCTCGACATCGCCGCCTCGGAGTTCGGACGCGACGGTCGCTACGAGCTGGCCCTCGAGAGCCGGACGCTGGATTCCGACGCGATGATCGACATGCTGGGCAACTGGGTCGATCGGTATCCGATCTTCTCGATCGAGGATCCGCTGGCCGAGGACGATCCGAACGGCTTCCAGGTGTTCTGCGAGGCCTACGGTTCGCAGTGCCAGATCATCGGCGACGACTTCCTCGTCACCAATGCCGAGCGCGTGCGCGCAGCGGCCGAGGCGGGCAGCGTCAACGCGGTGCTGATCAAGCCGAACCAGGCCGGCACGCTGAGCGAAGCGCATGCGGCACTGCAGGCCGGCAAGCGCTCCGGGTTCGGCACGATCGTGTCCGCGCGCTCGGGCGAGACCGAGGACGTGACGATCGCCCATCTGGCCGTCGGCTGGGATGCGGGCCAGTTGAAGGTCGGATCGTTTTCTCGCTCCGAGCGCATGGCCAAGTGGAACGAGGTGCTGCGCATCGAAGAATCGCTCGGCAGCGGGGCCCGCTACTGGGGCTGGGACGCGCTGCCATTTCGCCGCGCCGCCTGACAAGGCCGCTGCAGGACCTCACCACAAGGAACTTCACCCATGAGCAAGCTTCGCCTCGCCGGCATCTCCGGCAGCATCCGCAAGAACTCTCAGAACACGGCCATCCTGCGCACGCTGCAGCAGCGGCTGCCGGACGACGTCGAGATGGCGCTGCTGCCGCTCGACGAACTGCCTCTGTACAACTCGGACCTCGAGGCCCCCGAGCTGCCTGCAGCCGTGGCCGCGTTCAAAGCCAGGATCGAAGAGGCCGACGGGCTGGTGCTGTGTTCGCCCGAGTACAACGGCGGCACGTCGGGCGTGCTGAAGAACGCGCTGGACTGGGCGTCGCGTCCGGCGAGCGGCTCGCCGCTCAAGGGCAAGCCGGTGCTGCTGATGAGCAGTTCGCCGGCCTTCACCGGCGGTGCCCGTGCGCATGCGCAGCTGCGCGAAACGCTGGCGAGCACCTTGTCGCGCGTGGTCGCGCATCCGCCGGTGGTGATCGCCGGGGTTCACGAGAAGGTGAAGGACGGGCGGCTCGCCGACGAGTCCAACGTCCTCTTCGCGCTCGGAGCGATCGGCGCGCTGATCGACGAGATCCGCCTGCGCGTGCAGTGACGTTCGCGCATTTCGCCCGCATTCCCGTTTCGCTGGAGTTGTCCATGCTGCCCACCGTCGACTTTCGTCCTCCGTTCAACATCACGCGTGCGAGCCACATCGTGCTGCACGTGGCCGACCTGAAGAAGAGCCGCGACTTCTACGTGAAGATCGTCGGGCTCGTCGTCAGCGATGAGGACGACCGCGTGTGTTATCTGCGCGGGCTCACCGAGGCCTGCCACCACAGCCTCGTGCTGGTCCAGTCCGCCGGCCCCGCCGCCTGCCGGCGCATCGGCTTTCGGGTCTACCTCGACGAGGACCTGGACGCGGCCTTCAAGTGGTTCAGCGCACAGGGTCTGCCCGCGCAGTGGGTGGACGTGCCGCACCAGGGCCGCACGCTGCACGTCGAAGACCCGTACGGCACCAAGCTCGAGCTGTGCGCGCACATGACCGTTTGCGAGCGCATGTTCCTGAAGTTCGAGACCTTCACCGGCGCGCATGCGCAGCGGCTGGACCACTTCCAGCTGTTCTCGCCCGACTGCTACAAGTCCTGCGAGTTCTACAGCCGCCTGGGCTTTCGCAACTCCGAGTACCTCGCCCACGGCGACAAGCTGCTGGGCGCGTTCATGTACCGCAAGGGAACCTGCCTGGACCTCGCGATCGTCGAGAACGAAGGGCCGAAGATGCACCACTTCGCGTACATCATCCCCGAGTCGCACCTGATCTTCACGGCCTGCGACCTGGCCGGCAACTACGGCTACGGCAGCGCCGTGGACCGCGGGCCCGGACGCCACGGCCCGGGCGGCATGCTCTACGTGTACCTGCTCGATCCCGACGGCCACCGCGTCGAGCTGTGCGACGGCCACTACCAGACGATAGACACCGAAGTCGAGCCGGTGCGCTGGGAAGCCGGCTCGCTGAGCACCAACGTGCGCTGGGGCCTGCCGGCCACGCAGCGCTGGTACTTCCACGCCACGCCGTTCGAGGCGGCGTCGACGATCAAGCCCGAGAAGCTGCCCAACCCGCAGACGCTCGAGTCCTTCATCCAGGCCGCTGCCCAGGCCATCTGAACTTTCAAGGAGAGCACGTGCCATGGCACGCGTCAAATACCTAGACCGAGCCGACAGCCCGAACCAGGCCATCTTCGATCGCCTCGAGCGCGAGCGGAAGATGCCGACCGCGAACATCTTCCTCGCGCTGACGCAGGCGCCCGAGCAGCTCGATGGCTTTCTCACCTACGCCAATTCGCTGCGCAACTCCGCGCTGAGCCCGCGCCTGCGCGAGCTGGCGATCCTGACGGTGGGCCATCTGACGAACTCGCGCTACGAGATCGCGCACCACCAGTCGCACGGCCTCAAGGCCGGCCTGTCGCAGGCGCAGCTCGATGCAGTGCCGCAGTTCGAGACCTCGCCGCTGTACACACCCGAAGAACGCGCGGTGATGGCGTTCGCCAAGGAGTCCACCCTGAAGGTCAGCGTCGACGATGCGACCTGGCAGAAGGTCGCGGCCTTCCTCGGCCAGCCCGAGCTGATCGCGCTGGTCCTCGTGGTGGCTTGGTACAACTCGGGCGTCCGGATCATGGCCGGCCTCGACATCGAGCTCGAAGAAGGCTATCGCTGAGGCACCGCGGTGGCAGTCAAGAACAGGAGACAACCATGACCCGATTCGAACCGAACGCGCTGCGGCGCGCGATGCTCTTGTCCGCTGGAGGCCTGCTGGCGGCCGCGACCGCGCCGACGTGGGCCCAGGCGCCGGCCGGTGCACCCGTGCGTGTGGGCGGGACGCTGCCGCTGACGGGGGCGCTGGCACCGGTGGGTGCGATCCACAAGCTTGCGACCGAGGTGTTCATCGACCTCATCAACAAGCGAGGCGGTCTGCTCGGGCGCAAGGTCGAGTTCGTGCTGTTCGACGACCAGTCGCAGCCCGCCAACGCGCGCACGCTGTACGAGCGCCTCATCACTGCAGAGAAGGTCGATCTGCTGATGGGACCGTACGGCACCGGCGCCATCATCGCGGCAATGGGCGTCGCACAGCGCTTCGGCAAGCTGTTCATCCAGAGCAGCCTGGGCGATCCCACGCTGGCGCCCTACGACATGCAGTTCCCGGCTCTGCCGATCGGGCCGGAACCGCGCAGCGCCGATACCGAGCTGGTGCTCGCCGCCTACGCGAGCCTGCCCGCTGCGCCGAAGACGATCGCGTTCGTGACCAGCAAGTTCCCGTCGGCGCTGGACCTGGCCAAGGGCGGCCAGGAGGTGGCCGACAAGCGCGGCCTGAAGACGGCTCTGGCGCTGGAGTACGAGTTCGGAACGCGCGAGTTCGGCGGCATCGCCGCACGCATCAAGGACGCCAAGCCCGACCTGCTGTGGTCGGGCGCGATCGGCATGGAGGCCGTGCAGCTGCTGGACGCGATGAAGCGCATCGACTACCTGCCCAAGCATCACTTCTACCTGTTCCCGGCGCCGGGTCCGACGGCCGCGCACGCGAGCGCCAGCGGTCTGACGAGCCTGACCTGGTTCGAGGACCACGAACCGTTCCTGCAGAACGCCGGCGCGGCCGAGTTCGTCGCCGCGTTCAACAAGCGTGCGTCGTCCGCGGGCATCCCGTACCCGCACGCCGAGTCGCAGGCCGCAGCCGAGTTCGCCGCGTGGCAGATGCTCGAGGCGGCGGCAGTCGGCGCGGGGCGCATCGACGACAAGCAGATGGCGGCCTGGCTCAAGGCGAACCCGGTGAAGACCGTGCTGGGCACGCGCAGCTTCGAGGGCAGGTTCAACAGCGGCCCGCCCGACACGAAGCTGAAGCAGGTGCAGGACGGCAAGTGGGTCACCGTGTGGCCGACGAAGTTCCGCCCGCGAACCGCATCGTTCGGAACCTGAAGAACGCGTGCACCC
>DATEFR010000748.1:0-5701 GCA_035280545.1 Burkholderiaceae bacterium
AGGGCTTGGTCCACTTGCCGGTGGGCTCCCAGCCGAACGACTGGCCGCGCGGCACGAACTCCAGGTAGCGATGGCCGGCGAGCAGCGTCGCGAGTTCGTCGTGCAGGTTGCCGCCGCCGTTGAAGCGGGTGTCGACGATCAGCGCCTCCTTGCCGCTGTGCCGCCCCAGGATTTCGGCGTAGACGTCGCGGTAGCTCTCGTCGTTCATGCCGCGCACGTGCACGTAGCCGATCCGGCCGCCGGAAAGCTTGTCGACCATCTCGCGTTCGGTCTTGACCCAGCGCTTGTAGAGCAGCTCGGACTGCTCGTGCAGCGCGATCGGCTTGACGGTCTGCTCGAAGCGCTTGCCGCTGGCGGGGTCGAGCAGCGAGAGCTCGGTGCGCTTGCCGGCCTTGCGGTTCAAGAGGCTGTCGGTCTCGGCGCCGGCGATGATCGCCACGCCGTCGATCCTCTCGATCACCATGCCCGGCTTGATCGGCGACTTTGCGCCCAGCACGGCCGCGAGCGGGCCGCCGTCGATGATCTCGGCGATCTTCAGCCCGTCGCCGCGGTAGGTCTCGTCGAAGAACGCGCCGAGCGCGGCGGTCGCGTCGCCGCTGCCGGAGCGCGGACGGTAGTTGGCGCCGGTGTGCGAGACGTTGAGCTCGCCCAGCATCTCGCTGAGCAGTTCGGCGAAGTCGCGGTTGTCGGCCAAGAACGGCAGGAACTTCTCGTAGACCGCGCGATAAGCGTCCCAGTCCACGCCGCCCATGTCCTGCACGTAGAGCTTCTGCCGGGTCTGGCGCCACACGTGCTCGAACATCTGGGCACGCTCGGCCGCGTGGTCCACCGTCATCTCGGCATTGAAGCGCAGCGGCTCGGTCTTGACCTCGCCGCCGCCGTCGCCGCCCGGGACCTTGAACTTGTGGATGTTGCCGTCGGCCAGCACGAAGCCGTTCTCACCCTTCGCGTCGAGCAGCAGATCCGATGGATCGTCGCCCCCGCCCCCGCCGCCGCCCGGCGGGCCCGCCATGCCGGGGAAGCCGGCCACCTTGCGAATCTCCTTGCTGCGCAGGCGGTTCTGCCACAGCTCGTAGCTGTCGGCGGTCTTCAGCAGGAAGAACAGCGTTTCGCCGTCGGGGGTGAGCGCGGCGCCGCGCAGGTCGGCCGAGTTCGGCGTCAGGCGCGCGACGCGGTCCTCGAGGCCGTCGCGTTCGATCGCCACCGGCTCGGGCAGCTTGATCGGCTCGTCCTGCGGGCCATGGCCGTCGTTCTTCTGCTTCTTGTCGCGGTCGGATCTGCCTTTGGCCTTTTCCTTGTCCTCCTTGTCCTTCTTCTCGGCCTCCTCCTTCTTCTCCTTCTCTTTCTTCTCTTCGTCCTCCTGCTTCTTCAGCAGCGCGTATTCGCTCTTCGTCAGCTTGTAGCGGTCGAATGCGGCGCGGGTGAAGAACATGCCGAAGACGTCCTGCTGCGACGAGCCGCCGGTGCCGTGCAGGCCCATGCGGTCGCTGAACCAGATCATCATCTGGCCGCCCCGCGTCCACACCGGGTTCACGTCCTCGTAGCCGCTCTTCGTGAGGTTCAGCAGCGGTTCCTTGCCCTGCGCATCGACCAAGCCGACCTCGCTGCTCCAGCGGTTGCGGTCGCTGAAGGTGACGAGCAGCGAGCGGCCGTCGGGCGACCAGCTGAACCACTGGTCGCCGTCGACGTACGAGTAGTTCCATTCGCCCGGCAGCACGACGCGCGTCTGCCCGCTGGCGAGGTTCAGCACCTTCAACGTCACGCGATCCTCGAGGTAGGCCACCTCCTTGCCATCGGGCGAGTAGCGCGGCTGGAAGTTCTCGTGGCCGTTCTTCAGCAGCGTCTTGATCTGCACCTGCGCGGCGCTGAAGAAGTACGGCGCGTCCTTCTTGTTCCCGACGAGTTGCGCCTCGTAGAGGTTCCACGAGCCGTCGCGTTCGCTGGCGAAGACGAGGCGGCGGCCATCGGGGCTGAAGCTGACCGAGCGCTCTTGCGCCGATGTCTCGGTGATGCGCCGCGTGTCGCCGAACTCGGTGGACGCGACGAAGATGTCGCCGCGCACGACGAAGGCGACCTCCTGGCCGTCCGGGCTGGGGGCGATTTCGGTCGCGCCTTGGCTCAGGTGCAGGTTCTCGACGCGGCCGTCGCGCGTGTCCGACGCGATCTGCACCGCGACCTTCGCGGGCTCGCTCGCGCCCGGCGCCAGCGTATAGAGCTCGCCGTCGTAGCCGAACGCGAGCATGCCGTCGTCGGCGATGCTGAGGAAGCGCACCGGGTTCTTCGTGTAGCGCGTGACCTGCACCGCGGCCTCGGGCTGCGCCAGCGGCATCTTCCAGACGTTGAACGAGCCGCTGCGCTCGCTCAGGTAGTAGACCCACTGCTCGTCGGGCGACCAGACCGGGTTGCGGTCTTCGCCGCCGAAGCGTGTGAGCTGGCGGTGCTGGCCGGTCTTCGTGTCATAGAGCCAGACATCGTGTGCGACCGGCGAAACATGGTGCTTGCGCCAGAGGCTCTCGTAGCCCTTCCAGTCCTCGTACAGCAGGCGCTGGCCGGCCTTGTCGTAGCGGGCCGCGAGTGCCGGTGTCGTGAGAACTTGCGTCGGGCGCCGGCCGCCCTCGACCGAGACCTTGTAGAGCTCGCCGGCCGCGGGCGACGGGAACAGCGCGTTGGTCCGTGCATCCATGCGCTGGGCGGAGAACAGCACCTCGCGGCTGTCCGGCGTGAACGCCAGCGGCATCTCGGCCGCCGAGTGTGTCGTCAGGCGGCGCGAGGGGCCGCCGTCCGCGGCGACGACGAAGACATCGTAGTTGCCGAAGCTGTCGGATGCGTACGCGATGCTGCGCCCGTCCGGCGACCAGACCGGCACGCTGCTGTGGTGGCCGTTGCTGACCAGGAGCCGCGCGGTCCCGCCGCCGCTGGCCACCACGAACAGGTTGCCCTGGAAGACGAGCGCGATCTGCCGGCCATCCGGCGAGATCGCCGGGTAGCGCAGCCACAGCGGCTGTTGCAGCGGGCCCAGCGGGGGCGCCGACGCGGCCGCGGCTGCCGTGACGGTCGTCGTCGCGGGTTGGGCCGAGACCGAAAAGACCGTGCCGAGGACGGCACCGAAGATGAGGATGGCCGCGAGGCCCAGGCGGTTGGTTCCGGATGTCATGCGGTCAGGCGGGCAGTGGGCGTGGGATGCCGGGTGGTCCCGGTTCGGCCCCGAAATATGCCCGATGCCCGCACGGCTGCGCGGCGGCAATCCGACGAACTGCAAAAACGCCGGGCCGAACGGCGCGGCGGCGTATGGGCTCAGCCGTGCAGCCGGCTGTGCCGCGGCACGCTTGCGAGCAGGAACTCCATCTGGTCAGCCAGGATGCGCCGACCCCGCAGGATCATGTCCTCGTGCAGGTTCGGCACGTAGGGCAGGTACATCAGCGACATGTTGACCTCTTCGGGCATGCGGTTGCCCTTGTGGCCATTGCACGGACGGCATGCGGTGATGCAGTTCATCCAGGTGTCGCCGCCGCCGCGCGACGTCGGCACGATGTGCTCGCGGGTCAAGTCGTCGAGATGGAAGTGGCCGCCGCAATAGGCGCAGATCTGGCGGTCGCGGGCGAACAGCTTGGGGTTCGACAGCGCCGGTGTCTGCCGCCAGGCCCGGCTGGGGACCGAGCCGCGCACCGCGATGATCGGGTGCAGCTCGATGCGCGACTGCAGCCCGGTGCGCTGGTAGCCGCCGCGCAGCACGTAGAACGTGTCGCCTAGGGTCCAGGCCACTCCGTCGCTGGCATAGATGACGGCAGCCTCTTTTGCGGAGATCCAGGCTTGGGGCCGGCCCGACACATCGAGTTGCAGAACTTCCATGAGGCTTCGAGCGTACCGCATTGCGGACCGTTCCCTCAAGCGGCGGGTCGGACGGCCCGCCGGCGCGCGGCATCGCCGCCACACGCGACGGATTTGTCATCGGTTCGACACCACGCCCGCGAGCCCTCGTCGGGCTCACTAGAGGTGCCCGCCTAGAAAAACCCGCACGCCGGACTCGGCGGCACGAGCGCAAGCGCGCAATCCGACACAAAATAGCACGACCGTTCGTTTTAAACTCGCGCCGTTTTCAACCCTCGAAGCCCACGAGCATGGCCGACACCACACTCGATGACGCCACCGGCGAATCCAGCGCCGCAGCGCACCGCCCGCTGATGAAGGGCCGGCAGACGCGCGCGGCCATCCTCGATGCCGCGCTGACGCTGGCGTCGCACATGGGGCTCGAGGGCTTGTCGATCGGCGCGCTGGCCGAGGTCACGCAGATGAGCAAGTCGGGCGTGTTCGCACACTTCGGTTCGCGCGAGGAGTTGCAGATCTCGGTCGTGCGCGAGTACCACGCGAAGTTCGAGGACGAGGTGTTCCGCCCGGCGATGAAGGCACGCCGCGGCCTGCCGCGCCTGCGCACGCTGTTCGACCGCTGGTTCAAGCGCGTCTCGGTCGAGATCGACGCGGGCTGCATCTACATCAGCGGCGCGGTCGAGTTCGACGACCGGCCCGGCCCGGTCCGCGATGCGCTGGTCACGATGGTGCAGACCTGGCAGGACGCGCTCGAGCGCGCGATCGGCATCGCGATCGAGGAAGGCCATCTGCGCGCCGACACCGACCCGAAGCAGATGCTGTTCGAGGTCCACGGCCTGATCCTCGCGCTGCATCACGATGCGCGCTTCCTGCGCCACGCCGGCGCCGACGTGCGGGCGCGCGCGGCGTTCGAGAACGTGCTGTCGCGCTACGTCACGCCGAATGCGCCGGCCGCCTCGGCGCGGCGCAGTACCGAGTCCGCGCCGCCGCGTCGCCTGCGCGCCGTCAAGTCCGCCTGAACCTTTCTCTCACCGCTGTTTGCCTTTCATCCCCAGGAGTCCCACGCAATGCCCCACTACGCCCCGCCGCTGCGCGACATGCAGTTCGTGATGCACGAGGTGCTGAACGCCGTCGACGAGCTGAAGGCTCTGCCGGCCCATGCCGACATCGACGCCGAGACGATCAACGCGGTGCTCGAGGAAGCGGGCAAGTTCGCGGCCGAAGTGGTCGCGCCGCTGAACCAGATCGGCGACAGCGAAGGCTGCACGCTGGACAAGGCGACGCACGAGGTCAAGGCGCCCACCGGCTTCAAGCAGGCATACGCGAAGTACGTCGAAGGCGGCTGGCCGGCGTTGAGCTGCGATCCGGCGTACGGCGGCCAGGGCCTGCCGTACCTCGTGAACCAGACGGTCTACGAGATGCTGAACTCGGCGAACCAGGCCTGGACCATGTACCCCGGGCTGTCGCACGGTGCCTACGAGGCGCTGCACGCGCACGGCTCCGACGAGCAGCAGAAGACCTACCTGCCGAAGCTGACCAGCGGCGAGTGGACCGGCACGATGTGCCTGACCGAGCCGCATTGCGGCACCGACCTCGGGCTGCTGCGCACCAAGGCCGAGCCGCAGGGCGATGGCACCTACAAGCTGACCGGCAACAAGATCTTCATCTCGGCCGGCGAGCACGACATGGCCGAGAACATCATCCACCTGGTGCTCGCCCGGCTGCCGGAGGCGCCGAGCGGCTCCAAGGGCATCTCGCTGTTCGTCGTGCCGAAGTACCTGGTGAATGCCGACGGCTCGCTGGGCGCACGCAACCCGATCTTCTGCGGCGCGCTCGAGCACAAGATGGGCATCCACGGCAACGCGACCGCGCAGCT
>DATEFR010000749.1:0-2282 GCA_035280545.1 Burkholderiaceae bacterium
CATGCCGTCACGCCCGAACAAGCTCGCGGCCCTGCCGGGCGCGCGCAGTGCGGTCGCCGGCGCGGTGACGATGGAAAAGCCGACCGCCTACGCCGACGTCACGGGTTACAACAACTTCTACGAGTTCGGCACCGACAAGGACGACCCGGCGCGCAACGCCCATACGCTGAAGACCCGCCCCTGGACCGTCGCGGTCGAAGGCGAGATCGGCAAGCCCAAGATCTACGACATCGACGAGCTGCTCAAGCTCAGTGCGATGGAAGAGCGCATCTACCGGCTGCGCTGCGTCGAGGGCTGGTCGATGGTGATCCCGTGGGTCGGCTATTCGCTGGCCGAACTGATCCGGCGGGTCGAACCGACCGGCAACGCGAAGTACGTCGAGTTCGTGACACAGGCCGACCCGAAGACCATGCCGTTCGTCGGCTCGCGCGTGCTCCAGTGGCCGTATGTCGAAGGCCTGCGCATCGACGAGGCGATGCACCCGCTGACGCTGCTGACCTTCGGCCTGTACGGCGAGGTGCTGCCCAACCAGAACGGCGCACCGGTGCGCGTCGTCGTGCCGTGGAAGTACGGCTTCAAGAGCGGCAAGTCCCTCGTGAAGATCCGCTTCGTCGAGAAGGAGCCCGCGACCGCATGGAACAAGGCGGCGCGCCAGGAGTACGGCTTCTATTCCAACGTGAACCCGAACGTCGACCACCCGCGCTGGAGCCAGGCCACCGAGCGCCGCATCGGCGAGGACAACTTGTTCGCGAAGAAGCGGCCGACGTTGATGTTCAACGGCTACGAAGCCCAGGTCGGCCAGCTCTATGCGGGCATGGATCTGAAGAAGTTCTACTGACGATGGACGCTGTCACCGCCGTGGGACGGGTGCGCACGGCACGCAAGCCGCCGCTGCTGCTGCATCCGCTCGCGAAGCCCGTCCTGTTCGTCGCGTGCCTGCTGCCGTTCGGCTGGCTGCTGTACGGCGCGATCACGTCGATCTATGGGGTCAACACGCTGGGCGCGAACCCGGCCGAGACGCTGATCCGCGCAAACGGCGACTGGACCTTGCGCTTCCTCTGCGCGACGCTGGCGATCACGCCGCTGCGCCAGGTCTTGAAGCAGCCCGCGCTGGCGCGGTTTCGGCGCATGCTGGGCCTGTTCACGTTCTTCTATGCCTGCGTGCACTTCCTCTGCTACGCCTGGCTGGACATGGGGCTGGTGCTCGACGACATCGTGCGCGACATCGCGAAGCGCCCGTTCATTCTCGTCGGCACGACCGCCTTGCTGCTGATGACGCCGCTGGCGCTCACGTCGTTCAACCGCGCGATCAAGGCGCTGGGCGCACCCCGCTGGCAGGCACTGCACCGCGTGATCTACGGCATCGCGCTGCTCGCGCTGCTGCACTTCTTCTGGATGCGCGCCGCCAAGCACAACTTCGCCGAGGTTGCGGTCTACGCCGGGATCATCGGCATGCTGTTGGGGTGGCGCCTGTTGAACAGGCTGCGCACCCGCCGCCCGGCCTGACGCGGTCAGGCCGGCGGCAGGGCGCCCAGCAGTTCCTCGACGCCGTACAGCTTCGCCAGCGACGCCAGCTTGGTCGGCGCATTGCGCAGCTCGAATCCCTTGCCCCAGCTCTGCGCGAGCCGATGGCATTCGAGCAGCACGGCGAGCGCCGACGAATCGAATTGCCGCAGATTGGCCGCGTCGACGATCACGCCGCTGTCGGGCTCGTTCTTCAACGCCTGCGCGAGCAGGCGCTGCGTGTCGCGGGCTTCGCGTGCGGTGATCGTGGCGGGCAGCAGCAGCATTGCGGTCGTCTCGCGCGGCCGCGCCGTCAGCTCTTCGCGGCCGAAGCGGACCGGCTGTTGCGCTCGGTCAGCTTCTTGATCAGCCCATCGACGCCGTTCGCGCCGATCTCCTGCGCGAAGCTGTTGCGATAGTTCTCGACCAGCCAGACGCCGAGCACGTTGACGTCGTAGATCTTCCAACCGTTGGACGTCTGCTCGAGCCGGTAGTCGAGCTGGATCGGGTCGCCGCGGCCCTTGACCTCGGTGCGCACGACCACTTCCTTGTCGTCGGGGCTGGCGCGCATGGGCTTCAGGTCGACGGTCTGGTCTTGCACCTGCGCCAGCGCGCCCGAATAGGTGCGCACGAGCAGCAGCTTGAACTGCTCCTGCAAAGCCTTCTGCTGTTCGGGCGTGGCCTGGCGCCAGTAGCGACCGACCGCAGCCGAGGTCATGCGCTGAAAGTCGACATACGGCATCACCTTCTGGTCCACCAGTGCGATGACCTTGTTCACG
>DATEFR010000750.1:0-3997 GCA_035280545.1 Burkholderiaceae bacterium
CTACCGGCCCGCGGTGCTGCGCGGCCACTGGGTCGCGGGGCACACGATCTTCCTCGAGAACCGGCAGATGAACGGCCGGCCCGGCTTCTTCGTCGTGACGCCGCTGCGGCTGACCGGGCGCGACGATGCGCTGCTGGTGCAACGCGGCTGGGCGCCGCGCGACATCCGCGACCGCACGCTGCTGCCGCGCATCGATGAGCCGGCCGGCGAGGTTCAGGTGCAGGGCTTGATTGCCCCGCCGCCGGCGAAGCTCTTCGAGTTTTCGGCGGCGGCCAGCGGGCTGATCCGGCAAAATCTCGACGTCGGGGCGTATTCGAGCGAGATCAAGTTGCCGCTCGCGCCGCTGTCGCTGCAGCAGACCGATGAAGGCGGTCCGGCCGACGCTGCCGCAATGCAGTCCGCCGCGGGCGACGCGCTGCTGCGGCAGTGGCCGCATCCGGCGGTCGATGTCCACAAGCACTACGGCTACGCGTTCCAGTGGTTCGCGATGAGTGCGCTGATGTTGGGTTTGTATGTCTGGTTCCAACTCGTCCGTCCCCGGCTCCGGCGCGTCGCTTGACGGCAGCGCGCCGCTGAGCTTCACGGTGCATTCGATGCCGGCGCCGGTGCTGGCCGACGATGCCGTACGCCGCACCGCGAGCGGACGGATGAAGATGTTCCTCGTGCTGCTGGTCTGCGCGGCACCGGTGCTCGCGTCGTACGTCACCTATTTCGTGATTCGTCCCGAGGGCCGCACGAACTACAGCGAGCTGATCCAGCCGCTGCGGCCGATGCCGGCCGCGCTGCCGCTCGCCGATCTGCAAGGCGTGCAGGTCATGCCGGAGGCGCTGAAAGGGCAGTGGCTGCTCGTCGTGGTGGCGAGCGGTGCATGCGACGCGCGCTGCGAGCGCTTGTTGTGGCTGCAGCGCCAATTGCGCGAAACGTTGGGGCGCGACAAGGACCGGGTCGACAAGCTGTGGCTGGTCGACGATGCGGCCGTGCCGCGCGCCGAGACCTTGGCCGCGGTCGGTGACGAAACCAACGGCATGCACGTGCTGCGTGCGCCCCGTGCCGCGCTCGCCGAATGGCTGGCACCGGCGCCGCAGCACACGCTCGAGCAGCATCTCTACGTCGTCGACCCGCTGGGCAACTGGATGATGCGCGTGCCGGCCGACCCCGAGCCGGCGAAGCTCAAGCGCGATGTCGACAAGCTGCTGCGCGCCTCGGCCGGCTGGGACAAGCCTGGGCGCTGACGGGATCGAGCTTTCGATGCACATGCGATGAACACCACTGCCGCCCCGGCCGCCTACGACCTCGCGCCCGCCGCGACGATCGCGCTGCTCGGCGCGCTGCTCGCGGCCGTGCCGCTCGCCTGGCTGTGGTGGCGGCATCGTGCTGCCGGCACGCGCGGACGGCTGCATGCGCTGACCGTGATGGCGCTGTTCCTCACGTTCGACCTGGTGCTCTTCGGCGCCTTCACGCGGCTTTCCGATTCGGGCCTGGGATGCCCCGACTGGCCCGGCTGCTACGGCAATGCGAGCCCGTTGGGCGCGCATCACGAGATCCAGTCGGCACAGGCGAGCCTGCCCAGCGGGCCGGTCACGCACGGCAAAGCCTGGATCGAGATGACGCACCGCTACCTCGCGACGGCAGTCGGCGCGGTGATCGCGCTGCTCGCGGCCTGGAGCTGGCTCGCGCACCGCCGCCGAGCCGGGGCGCCTTCGTCGGCGGCGACGATCTCGCCGTGGTGGGCGACTGCGACGCTGGCATGGATCTGCCTGCAGGGCGCGTTCGGCGCGCTGACCGTGACGATGAAGCTGTACCCGGCGATCGTCACCGCGCATCTGCTGGGCGGGCTTGTGCTGCTGGCGCTGCTGGTCGTGCAGGCCGAGTCCTATCGGCCCGTGCCGCTCGCGTTGCCGGCCGCATTGCAGCGCGGCGCACTGTTCGTGGCCGTGCTGGCGCTGGTGCAGATCGCGCTGGGCGGCTGGGTCAGCACGAACTACGCGGTGCTCGCGTGCCGCGACTTCCCGACCTGCCAAGGCACGTGGTGGCCCGCGATGGATTTCGATCATGGCTTCACACTGCTGCGCGAGCTCGGCGCCGGCAAGGATGGCGGCTACTTGCCGTTTGCCGCGTTGACCGCGATCCACATGAGCCACCGGATCGGCGCCGGCATCGTGCTGGCTGCGCTGGCCTGGCTGGCATGGGCGCTGCACGCGACGCAAGACGCTTCGGCCCGCCGTTTCGCGCTGGCACTGGCTGGCGTAGCGCTGTGGCAGCTCGCGAGCGGGCTCAGCAATGTCGTGCTGGGCTGGCCGTTGCTGTCGGCGCTTGGGCACACCGGAGGGGCTGCGGCGCTGGTGGTCGTGCTGACCATGTTGCTGATGCGGGCCGCGCACGCCTCGCGCCCGCGCGAACAGGCCGGCGATCGGACCGCCGACCGGGCCGGGATGGGCCCGGTTCGTAAAATGGCGGACTACCGAGCACCATGAGCGAAGCCGTCGTCCACCCCGCTGCCCAGACCGCCACGCGGCCGTCGCGTGCACGCCAGTTCTACGCGCTGACCAAGCCGCGCGTCGTGCAGCTGATCGTGTTCTGCGCGGTGATCGGCATGCTGCTCGCGACGCCGGGCCTGCCGGACTGGCGCGTCGCGATCTGCGCGATGGTGGGCATCTGGTTGGTCGCGGCGGCCGCGGCCGCGTTCAACTGCGTTGTCGAGCAGCACATCGACGCGCGCATGGCCCGCACCGCGTGGCGCCCGACCGCGCGCGGCGAGTTGACGAACGCGCAGACGCTGAGCTTCTCGGCGCTGCTGTGCGCGGCCGGCAGCGCGCTGCTGTACATCGCGGTGAACCCGCTGACGATGTGGCTGACCTTCGCGACCTTCGTCGGCTACGCGGTGATCTACACCGTCGTGCTCAAGCCGCTGACGCCGCAAAACATCGTGATCGGCGGCGCCTCGGGCGCCATGCCGCCGGTGCTGGGTTGGGCCGCGATCCGCGGCGAGGTCGGCGCCGAGGCGCTGATCATGTGCCTGATCATCTTCTTGTGGACGCCGCCACATTTCTGGGCATTGGCGCTGTATCGCGCGGAGGACTATCGGCGGGCCGGGCTGCCGATGCTGCCGGTCACGCACGGCTCGGAGTTCACGCGCTTGCACATCCTGCTGTACACGCTGGTGCTGTTCGCCGCGACGCTGCTGCCGTTCATCTCGGGCATGAGCGGTCCGATCTATCTGGCCTGCGCCGTCGTGCTCGGTGCGGTGTTCATCGGGTACGCGTGGCAGCTGCGGCGCGCATACTCCGATGCGCTGGCGCGCAAGACCTTCCGCTACTCGATTCTGTACCTCTCGCTGCTGTTCGCCGCGATGCTGCTGGATCACTACCTGGGCCCGCTGCTGTGAATGCCGTGAACCACTCCGTTTCGATTCTGCGCCGTCTGCTCGGCATCACCGGCGCGGTGCTCGTGGCCGTATCGCTGGTCGCCTGCGACGCGGCCAGCAACAAGCCGGCGCAGAAGCTGCAGTTCAAGGCGACCGACATCACCGGCGCGAACTACGGCCAGTCGCTCTCGCTCGCCGATCAGGACGGCCGCCCGCGCACGCTCGCCGACTTCAAGGGCAAGGTCGTCGTTGTGTTCTTCGGCTACACGCAGTGCCCCGACGTCTGCCCGACGACGATGCTGGAGCTCGCGCAGGTCAAGAAGTCGCTGGGCCCCGATGGCGACCGGCTGCAGGGCGTGTTCATCACGATCGATCCCGAGCGCGACACGCCGGCGGTGCTGAAGAGCTACATGGCGAGCTTCGACCCGTCGTTCGTCGCGCTGCGCGGCACGCTCGAACAGACGCAGGCGGTCGCGAAGGATTTCAAGGTGTTCTTCGCGAAGGTGCCGGGGCGCAGCCCGGACAGCTACACGATGGACCACACCGCCGGTTCGTACGTGCTCGACGCCGACGGCAAGGTGCGGCTGTTCGTGCGCTATGGCTCGGGGGCTGAAGCGCTGACGGCGGACCTGA
>DATEFR010000751.1:0-16124 GCA_035280545.1 Burkholderiaceae bacterium
CCGCGCTTGCGTTGAGCGCGGCCCGGTGAATGCCCGGCCGAGCGCAGTAACCTGCCGGCCGATCGGGGCACAGCGCCAGCGTACGTGCGTGTGCGCGCCGTTCGCGCTGCGGCGCCGCCGTGTTCGCTTCCCGCCAACAGAGCATTCCCTCCTGAACCAGCGCCTGTTTCGCGGGCGCATCACTGCACCGATCCGTGAGTACCGACCTGTCTGCGCAGCAGCTCGAGGTGTGGACGTCGCAGGCGCTCCCGCCCACCCGTCAATTCGAAGCCTGGCGAGAGGTGATCGTCGATGCGCACCTGAGCTGGGACATCCCGAAGATCGCCTGCGAGCGCTTTCCGGCCTACATGCATCAGCACCGTGTCGACGGCATGCGGCTGACCGACTGCACGGCGTCGGCGCGCGTCAGCGGCACGCGGGAGCGCGCGCAGATCGCGCGCGACGGCGAGGCTTATCTCACCGTCGTGATGATCGCCGAGGGCCGCGAGACACTGCGCTTCGGCAACGACCGCGAGCTGTGCCTCACCGAGGGCATGTTCACCTTGTGGGACAGCACCCAGCCGATGGCCTTCATGACCGGCGACAGCCTGCGCCAGATGTCGCTGCTGGTGCCCGAGCCGGACCTGCTGCGCCGCATGCCGCGCGTGCGCGACCTCGTCGGCCGGCCGATGGATGGCCGAACAGGCGTCGGCGGCATGTTCATGGACCACTTCCGCGCGCTGATGCAGCGCATGGGCGACGTGCCGGTGGCCGGCCGCCAGCCGATGCTGGAGATCACGCTGGACCTGCTGACCGTCTGCCTCAGCGGGCAACCCGACCTGCCGCCGCCGCGCCTGCGCCGCGTGCTGCTGGAGCAGGTGCTGCGCCACATCGAGACCCACCTGGCGGATCCGTCGCTGGGCGTGAGCTCGCTGGCGCGCGCGTTCGGCATGACCGAGCGCAACGTGCACAAGCTGTTCGAAGACACCGAGGCGACGGTGTCGGCGCACATCCGCCATCGCCGCCTCGCGATGTGCCGCCGGGACCTCGAAGGCAGCACGCTCGCAGCGCGCCAGATCGCCGAGATCGCCGGCCATTGGGGCTTTGCCGACGCCAGCCATTTCAGCAAGGCGTTCCGCGCCGCCTATGGGCTCTCGCCGACGGCGTTTCGTTCGCAGGCGCAGGCCGCGCGCGGCACGCTTGCGGCGTGAAAGCAGGCCGGGTAAGGTCGCGCCGCGTATCGTCTTTGTGTTGAAGCCAACCCGTTCCTCCATGAGGTGTTCCGACCATGTGTGACGCAAACGACCAGGAAGAGCTCAAGAAATACACCCGACGCGATTTCGCCACGTGGGCGGCGTCTGCCGGCGTGCTCACCGCGCTGCCCAGCGTGGCCAACGCCGTGGCCGTGGTCGAGCGCGAGGTGAACATCACCACGCCCGACGGAACTTGCGACGCGTACTTCGTCGCCCCCAGCTCCGGCGCCGCCCCTGGCGTGCTGGTGTGGCCGGACATCTTCGGCCTGCGCCCCGCCTTCAGGCAGATGGGCCGCAGGCTGGCCGAATCGGGCTACAGCGTCCTGGTCGTCAACCCCTTCTACAGGCAGAAGAAGGCGCCCACCGCGGCGCAGGGCGGCCGCACGCCCATACCCGAGGTGATGCCGCTCATGCAGGCGCTGACGCCGGCCATGCACCTGAGCGACGGGAAGGCTTTCGTGGCATGGCTCGATGCTCAGTCCGAGGTGGACAAGGCGCGCAAGCTGGGCACCACCGGCTATTGCATGGGCGGCCCGATCGCGGTGCGGACGGCCACCGTGGCGCCGGGCCGCGTAGGCGCTGTCGGCACGTTCCATGGGGCCGCCATGGTGACGTCGAGTCCCGACAGCCCGCATCGCCTGGTGGCTCAGACGCGAGCCCGTTACCTCGTCGCGGTCGCCGAGAGCGATGACAGCAAGGACCCCGAGGCCAAGACCGCGTTGCGGGCGGCGTTCGACAGCGCCAAGCTGTCAGCCGAGGTGGAGGTGTACCCCGCCGCCCACGGGTGGTGCCCGCCCGACACCACCGTCTACGACGCGACGCAAGCCGAACGCGCTTGGTCGCGCCTGCTGGCCACGTTCAGCGCGGCGCTGGCTTGACCGTCGACTCCGGCGTCGACGGTCATCAAGCGCACTACTTCGAGAACCAGCCGGAGACGCGCTGACGCATGCGCTCGAAGAATCCCGCGCGCTCCACGGCGGCGAGCGCAATGATGGGGACCTCTCCGAGCGGCTTGCCGTTGGCGGTGGCGACGATCTTGCCGATCGGTGCGCCCTTGGCGATCGGCGCCGTCAGTTCAGGATTCAGCGTGATCGAGGTCTGAACGGCGGCGCCCTGGCCCTTAGGCACCACCAGCGTCCATGCCTGCGCAATGCCTGCAGCCACCGTGGGTGCCACGCCGTACACGACCTTGGCGTTCGTCAGCGTCGCGCCGGCCTGCGCGGGAGTCGCTTCCTCGAAGTTGCTGAAACCCCAGTTGAACAGCACGCGGGTCTGGTCCGCCCGGGCTTGCGCGCTGTCGGCATTCATGATGACCGAAATCAGCCGCATGCCGTTTCGCTTCGCCGATGCGGTCAGGCAGTAGCCGGCTTCCTCCGTGTGCCCGGTCTTGAGCCCGTCGACAGTCGGATCCGTGTACAGCAGCGCATTGCGATTGCCTTGCTTGATGCCGTTGTAGGTGAACTCACGCTCCGAATAGATGGGGTAGTAGTCGGCGCTGTTGCGGATGATGGCTTGCGCCAGCACGGCCAGGTCGCGTGCCGAGGCCTTGTGGCGGGGGTCGGGCAGCCCGGCCGAATTCTCGAAATGGGTATGGGTCATTCCCAGCTTCGCCGCTTCGGCGTTCATGTTCGCCACGAATCCGGATTCCGAGCCGCCGATGTGCTCAGCCAACGCCTTGGAGGCGTCGTTGCCGCTGTCGATGACAACCCCGCGAAGCATGTCCATCAAGGAGGCTTGCGCGTTGAGGGGAACGAACATGCAGCTGTCGCCCGCCTTGCCGCCACGGCACCAGGCGCTGAGGCTCATGGTGACGGGATCGTTGGGCTTCAACTTGCCGCTCTTCAGCCCCTGTTCCACGAGGTAGCTGGTCATCATCTTGGTCAGCGACGCGGGCGGCAGAGGCTCGTCCGGGTTGGAAGAAGCCAGCAGCTGTCCGGTGTTGAAGTTCATGAGCACCCACGCCTTGTTGGCCAGTACGGGCACCCCGTTGGCATCGGCGGTCGTCGCGGGTTCGGCGGATGCGGCCGGCTTGGGCTTGTGAGCCGCGGCGCGCGGCTTGGGATGCTGCGCGCTGACGGCCGCCACAGGCACTGCAACGAGGATCGCGCTCGCAAGGACGAAAGGAAGCAGTGGTGCGGAGGAGGAACGGGGAATCATCGAGAGGCACTTTCTAGACACGGAACTATGTCGATTGTGGCTGCCCTGCATGCCGCAGGGCCAACGGCGGCTCAGGATCGGGCTTCATTGCCGCCCGAGCCGTGCCGCAAATAGTCGATCGCCGCGTTGATCGCGGCGACTTGGGCTTCGTTGCATTGAGCAGGGTTTGCCGTCGGGCTGTCCGGATAGACCTCGGTGGTCGTCACGAACTTCGCGTCCGTCATGCCGCCGCACAAGCCTAGCGAACGCTTGGCGAAGTTGATGACGCCGGCCTGTTGAATCGGCGTGCCAATGATGAAGCCGTGTTCATCGGGCGCCGCGATGTGGGTCACGCGCCGTACGGCGTCGATCAGCGCGCGCTGAAATTCGGGGGCCGGTCGCTCGTTGTCTGCGACGAGGTAGAAGCCATCGGGGATCGCGTGGCCATCGAACGGCACGCCGTCGCGTGCGGCTTTGGCGGGGCCGAATTCACTGTTGTCGGTGTCGGTCGTTTCATGCAGGTCGACATGAACATCGACACGCTCGCAGGTCGAGGAAACGCAGGCCATCGCCAGCGCCGACTCGGCGGCAGGGCTGTCCTGCTTGAACTGCCGGTTCGGGTCAAGCGCCTCGGGGTTCCAGCGGTTGATGGTTTCGTAGCCCCACGGGCTGACGCAAGGCAGCACCAGGAGATTCAGGGTCCCGGCATGGCGATCGAAGTCCTGCTGGATCCAGCGCAGCGCACCTTGGACCCCGCTCGTCTCATACCCATGCACGCCACCCGTGACCACCACCACGGGATGGTTCGGCTCCCACCGTTGGCTGCGCACGGCGTAGAGCGGGTAGCTGCCGAATCCGAAACGGGTGTAGTCGAGAACGCCGTACTGGAACATCTCGGCCTGCGCGGGCAAGCGGGTCTGCAGCGGCACCAGGACCTCTGCCGCGTAACGCCGCTGAATTCGCTGCCGGCTGAGCCACGTGGCTTTGTCCGCTGCGTTCCACGGAGTGCCGGGGGTGCCGATCGGGTACGGGGTCGGGGGACCAGAGGTCATCGTCGAGGCAAGCGAGTGGGGTTCGCGCAGCATACCGAGTTCGCTGCGGCACGCCTGCACGAATCGAGTCAATCGCCTTCTGCGATGAGCGTCGCGATGGCCGCCCCCAGCGCCAGATCGTCCACGGCGCCGAACGCGTGCCGGCGCAGCTGGCCGTTGCGGTCGATCAGCAACAGGCTCGGCGTCCCGTGCATGCCGTAAGCCAGCATCGTGGCGGGAATCGGCTGGCGCGCATCGGCGCTCGGCGCATCGACGCCGACCGCGAACTCGATGCGGTACTCGTGCAGGAACGCCTGCAGCGAGACGGGCGTCATCGCGGCGTGATGTTCGAACACCGTGTGCAGCCCCACCACCGCGACGCCCGAAGCCGCGAACGCCGCATGGAGACGCTGCGCCTGCGGCAACCCGTGGTGCACGCAGGCCGGGCACAGCATCTGGAACGCGTGCAGCACCACCACGCTGCCGCGCAAGCCGGCCAGGCTCAAGGGCTCGTCCGTGTTGAACCACTCGCGGGTCGTCCACGGCGGCGCGGGCCGACCCGGCGGGTCCAGGCCGAACGCGCCGCACATGGCGCTGGCTCGATGCATGCCGTCATTTCCTGAACGTGGAGAAGACGTAGTCATGGTTCCTCTGCGCGATGTGACATTGGAAGCACGCAGTCGCGGCGTTCTTGCCGACCGCGCGGTCGATCTTCGAATCGCCCTTGAACCCCTCGAAGCCCCAGCCGCCGGTGTCCTGGTACTTCTGGCTGTCCTTGTGCATCACGCCCAGCACCTTGCGAGCGCCCTCCTGCACGGTGTTGTCCGCGGCCTTGGCTTCGAGCAGGTCGAAGACGATCACCGAGCCATCGGCAAACTGTCCGGTCTTGTAGCCCTGCAGCGCGCGCTTGTTGGCATAGAGGTGATGGATGCCGCCGAACGCGTCGTACAGCGGGTGTCCCTGATCGATCGTCATGCTCTTGACGTGGGTCCATTGGCGATAGCCCGTCGGGTAGGGCACAGGCGCCGGATCGGCAGCGAACAGCGGCGAGATCACCGAGAGGGACGCGGCGAGAACAAGCACTTTGCGCATCGAGCACTCCTACAATGAAAAGTGGAAGGCGCGCATTGCAGCATGCAGCGATGCCCCTGAACAGCAGGCACGAAACGGTGCCCCGGGCACTTTCAGGTGTCGATCAATCAATCCATGGACTCACGCAAGCAAGCGATGCCGACGAAGCCCAGCGTGGCGCGCATGGTCGAAGACGTTGTCGGTTGCAAGTGGTCGCTGGCGGTGCTCGGCGCGGTGCGCGGCGGCGTGTGCCGGCCCGGCGCGCTGGAGCATGCCATCGAGGGGCTGTCGAAGAAGGTGCTCAACGAGCGCCTGAGCAAACTCGTGCGGTTCGGCATCCTGGAGAAGCAGGCCTATGCCGAGCTGCCGCCGCGCGTCGAATACCGGTTGACGCCGTTCGGCGACAAGTTTCTCGGCGTGCTGGACGGCATCGACGCGCTGCAGCGCGAGATCGAGTGCTGATCGACGTTGTTCATTGCCTCGACCATGCGCCTGCTCGACATCCGTGAACGCCTGCGTGCTGCGGGAGCGCTGCCGCTGCACGAGCACCGCGTGTTGCGGCTGTGGGCGAACGCGTTGCCGCAGAGCAGCGGCAAGCGTAAGCCCGAAGACTTCCTGCCGCAGCGCCTGCGCGACGCGCTCCCGGCGATCGAGGCCGAGCTGCGCGGCCTCGCGCGGCTGCACTCCGAGCACCCGGCCGAGGACGGCTCGGCGCGCCTGCTGGTCGCGCTGGCCGATGGCCAGACCGTCGAGAGCGTGCTGCTGCCGCGCACGGACGGGCTGTGCGTCTCGACGCAAGTCGGTTGCGCGGTCGGCTGCGTGTTCTGCATGACCGGCCAAGGCGGCCTGATCCGCCAGCTCGGCAGCGCCGAGATCGTCGCGCAGGTCGCGCTCGCGCGCAGCTTGCGGCCGGTGCGCAAGGTCGTGTTCATGGGCATGGGCGAGCCGGCGCACAACCTGGACAACGTGCTCGAGGCGATCGAGCTGCTCGGCCACGAAGGCGGCATCGGCCACAAGAACCTGGTGTTCTCGACGGTCGGCGACCGGCGCGTGTTCGAGCGCTTGCCGCTGGGCCGCGTGAAGCCGGCGCTCGCGTTGTCGCTGCATTCGACGAACCCCGCGCGGCGCGCGCAGCTGCTGCCGCGTGCGCCGCGGATCGAGCCGGATGAGCTGGTGGAACTCGGCGAACGGTATGCGCGGACCAGCGGCTATCCGATCCAGTATCAGTGGACCTTGCTGAAGGGGATCAACGACGGCGCGGACGAGCTGGAGGGCATCGTGCGGCTGCTGCGCGGCAAGTACGCGTTGCTGAACATGATTCCGTACAACGCGGTCGAAGGCTTGGGGTTCGACAGGCCGCGGGCCGAGCGTGCCGAAGAGATCGCGCGCGAGTTGCACCGGCGCGGCGTGCTGACGAAGCTGCGGCAGTCGGCGGGGCAGGAGGTCGATGCAGGGTGCGGGCAGTTGCGGGCGAGGACGGTTGAAGGCCCGCGCCTCCAATCTTTCCCGGGTCTTCGATTGCAGCCCGCTTGAGGGCCTGCCTCAGCCGCCAGCGTCGCGGTCGAGCTCGCTGTCGAGGTTGCGCAGCACCTGCTGCAGCAGCGCGACGAGCTCGCGCCGCTGCTCGGCGCTCAGGCCCGCGACGGCACGCGCTTCCAGCCTGCGCCCCTGCTGGCGCAGCGTGCGCGTGATCGCCTGACCCGCAGCGGTCACGCGCAGCCGCACATTGCGGCGATCGGCCTCGTCGGCCTCTCCTTCGAGCAGCCCGCGCTCGCGCAGCGACTTGATCAGGCGCGCGAGCTGCGCCTTGTCGCGGCCGCTGTGATGCGCCAGGTCGCGCTGCGTCGCATCCGGGTGGTGCGCGAAGAAACCGAGCACCTTGCCCTCCATGTGCGTCAGGCCCGCTTCGCCGTCGACACGGGCCTGCGGTTCGAGCGCGCGGTACTGCAGCGCGCGGAAGCGGTGCATCACGGTGTGCACGAGCTCGAGCACCGCCGCGTCGTCGGCGATGCCCTTATGGTTGACGTTGTCAACTGATTGTCGCATGATGATGGATGACATTATCAACCAATGCGACCGACACGGCCGCAACGACCTCATCATGACCGATTCCACCCCAGGCGCCCGGCGCGTCCAGCGTGTGCGTCACGAGATCAAGCGGCGCGAGCTGCAGGTCGCGCGCGTCGTGCGCGTCAGCCCGCACGTGCAGCGCATCACGTTCGCCGGCGTTGCGCTGACCGACTTCGTCAGCGCGTCGTTCGACGACCACGTCAAGCTGATCCTCCCCGATGCGGCGACCGGCCAGCCGGCGATGCGCGACTACACGCCGCGCCGCGTCGACACCGTCGCAGGCGAGCTCGACATCGAGTTCGCGCTGCACGGCGACGGCCCGGCCGCGACCTGGGCTGCACAAGCCCGGCCCGGCGATCAGGCGACGGTCGCCGGCCCGCGCGGTTCGTTCGTCGTGCCGATCGACTACGACTGGCATCTGCTGATCGGCGACGAGACCGCGCTGCCGGCCGTCGCACGCCGGCTCGAGGAGCTGCCGCACGGTGCGCGGGCGATCGTGCGTCTCGCGGTCGCCGACCCGGCCGACCGGCGCACGCTCGCGAGCGCCGCGACGCTGGATCTGCAATGGGCCGACAGCGACGATGCGTTGATCGCGACGGCTCGCGCGCTGACGCTGCCGGCCGGTGACGGTTATGCCTGGTGCGCCGCGGAAGCGGCGACGGCTGCGGCGCTGCGGCGCGTGCTGGTCGACGAGAAGGGGCATGACCGGCATGCGATCCGGGCCGCCGCGTACTGGAAGCGTGGGGCGGTTGCGCACCACGAGAACTTGGAGGATTGAGGGGCGCGCAGCCCTCACCCCGGCCCTCTCCCAGAGGGAGAGGGAGGGAGAGGGAGGAAATCCTCAGTGGTGCGTGCGGCGGCGTGCCTGCACGGCGCCGGCCAGCTCTTCGAGCACCGGCACGGTCTGCGCGAAGGCGATGCACGCGTCGGTGATCGACACGCCGTGCTTCAGCGGCACGCCGGGCTTCAGGTCCTGCCGCCCTTCCTCGAGGTGGCTCTCGATCATCAGGCCGATGATGCGCGTGTCGCCCGCCGCGATCTGCGCTGCGACGTCCTGCGCGACGCCGACCTGGCGGCGATGGTCCTTGCTGCTGTTGCCGTGCGAGACGTCGATCATCACCTGCTCGCGCAGCCCGGCGGCGCGCAGCGTGTCGCAGCTCGCCGCGACATGCGCCGCGTCGTAGTTCGGCTGCTTGCCGCCGCGCAGGATGATGTGGCAGTCGTCGTTGCCGCGGGTCTCGAAGATCGCGGCCATGCCCATCTTCGTCATGCCCATGAAGGCGTGCGGCGCACGCGCCGCGAGGATCGCGTCGGCCGCGACCTTGATGCTGCCGTCGGTCCCGTTCTTGAAGCCGACCGCGCAGCTCAGGCCCGACGCGAGCTGCCGGTGGCTCTGGCTCTCGGTCGTGCGTGCGCCGATCGCGCCCCAGGCGATCAGCTCGGCGATGTACTGCGGGCTCAGCAGGTCGAGGAACTCGGTGCCAGTCGGCAGGCCCATGGAGGTCAGCTCGAGCAGCAGGCGGCGCGCCCGCTCCAGCCCTTCGTTGATCGTGAAGCTGCCGTCCAGGTGCGGGTCGTTGATGTAGCCCTTCCAGCCCACCGTGGTGCGCGGCTTCTCGAAATAGGCGCGCATCACGATCAGCAGATCGTCCTGCAGCCGGTCGGCCTGCGCCTTCAGGCGCTGCCCGTACTCGATCGCCTGGTCGTGATCGTGGATCGAACACGGCCCGACGACGACCAGCAGCCGCGAATCGCGCCCGTGCAGCACGTCGGCCACCGCGGCACGACTGGCCTCGACCAGCGACAGCGTGTCGTCGCGCACCGGCACGCGCTCCTGCAGCAGCGCCGGCGTGATCAGCGGGCGCACCGCGCCGATGCGCACGTCGTCGATGCGGGTGGTGTCCAGCGTGCTGTCGCGCGCGCCGATCTCGCGGTCGTGCTGCGGATCGTCCAGCGCCTGCCCGATCGCCCCTCTCGTCGCCTTCATGGCCGTTCTCCCAGTGCAATGTCCAGCATCATCTCGTTCGCGAGCGAGCCCAGCTCGCGCCGCAGCTCGTCCACCGGAAAGTCCGCCGGCACGAGCAGATGCGCCCCGATTTTGAAGGTCTGCCTGCCGGAGACGCCGCCGCGGACGATCTCGGTGTGGATGCTCTCGATGCTGACGCCGCGTTCGGCCAAGATGCGCGTCAGGTTGCTGACGATGCCCAGCCTGTCGTCGCCGACCAGTTCGAGCTCGACGCTGCGAACGCTCGCCGGCGCATTCGCCTCGTCGCTCTTGTTGACCACCACCCGCAGTCCGCTGGAGCCCAGCGCGCGCAAGGCCGCGCTGAGCGCATCGGCGCTCGCCTTCGGCACTTCGAAGTGCACCATGCCGGCGAACTCGCCGGCCAGCCGCGCCATCCGGCTCGCGGCCCAGTTCGCGCCGAAGCGCTGCGCGCAGTCCGACAGCTGGCTGACGATGCCCGGCCGGTCGGCGCCGATGATGGTGACCACGAGCGAGGTCATCGAGGCGGCGACATCTTCGGTCAGCACGACCGCCTTGCGGATCAGCGGGGCCCGGGTCGCGTAGCGCGGGTCCTGCGCCTGCGACGGCACGTGGCCGTGCACCCGCGCGTGCCGCACCACCCGGGCCAGCAGCGCGAGACCCATGGGCGCCAGCGCGCGCTCCCACAGCTCGCGTGCGGTTTCGCCTTTTTCGACGAAGCACCAGTCCTGCGCGGCGATCGCACCGGCGTCCCAGCCGTCGGCGAGGTGGTAGATCGAACCGCCGGCGATCGCATCGCCTTCGAGAATCGTCCATTCGACCGCCGCGATGCCGCGGTGCCGCGGCAGCAGCGACGGGTGGTAGCCGATGCCGCCCAGCCGCGAACGTGCGAGCGCCTCGTTGCTGACCCGCGCATGCGTGTGGGCCGCGAGGATCAGGTCGGTGCCTTCGGCAATCGCGTGCGCCGGCACGATCTTCGGGTTCTCGAGCACGTGCACCGCCAGGCCGGCCGCCTGCGCCGCCAGCGCCAGCCGGTCATCCGCGGCGGGCGCGACGACGCTGGTGAATTCGACACCCTCCTCCTGGCGCAGCGCCTCGAAGACCGAGGCGCCGAAATAACGGGATCCGACCAATGCGCATTTCATCCGGGACTTCCTTCATCCACACGCAGGCGGCGTGGTGGGCACATTGTCCCGGATGCCGGCGACACCGCTCATTCGGAGCCTATGGGCATGGAATAAACCGAAGCGGCCACCGGTATGGCAGGACAGGCGCGCATCGAGCGCACGCTCGCGCAGCGCTCGCTCATCAACCCAGCCCGGAGTCCACCACCATGCAACGCCGTGACTTCCTCGCCCTCGCCACGCTCGGCGGCGGTGCCGTCTTTGCTTCCGGGCTGGCCGGCTGCGCCGCGCGCCGGACCGCCGGCGACTTCTACTTCGTCCAGCTCTCCGACACCCACTGGGGTTACCAAGGCCCGGCCAATCCGGACGCCGCCGTCACGCTGCGCAAGGCCGTGGCGACGGTGAACGCGCTGCCGACGCCGCCCGAGTTCATCGTCTTCACCGGCGACTTGACGCACACCACCGACGACCCGGCCGAACGCCGGCGACGTCTCGCCGAATTCAAGTCCATCGTCGCCGACCTCCAGGTCAAGGCCGTGCGCTTCATGCCCGGCGAGCACGACGCCGCGCTGGACCGCGGCGCGGCCTACCAGGAGTTTTTCGGCGAGACCCACTACACCTTCGATCACAAGGGCGTGCACTTCATCGCGATCGACAACGTCTCCGACCCGGGCGCGAAGATCGGCGAGGCGCAGCTCGCCTGGCTGCGCGCCGACCTCGCCAAGCTCGACCAGAAGGCTCCCATCGTCGTGCTCACGCACCGCCCGCTGTTCGACCTGGCCCCCAGGTGGGACTGGGCCACGCGCGACGGTGCGCAGGCCGTCGAGCTGCTGATGCCGTTCGACAACGTCACCGTCTTCTACGGCCACATCCATCAGGAACACCACCAGATGACCGGGCACATCGCCCACCACTCCGCGAAGTCGCTGATCTTCCCGTTGCCGGCGCCGGGCTCGCAGCCCGACCGCACCCCGTTGCCTTGGGACGCGAGTGCGCCGTACAAGGGGTTGGGCTTTCGCGAGATCGAGGCGGAAGCCGCCGGCACCGCGCTCAAGGTCACCGAGCTGCCGGTGGTGCGCGCATGATCTCGAGACAGACGCATGAGCGGCGGCGCCTGCTGAAACAGGCCATCGCCGTGGCCGGCGCGGCGGCTTTGGCGCGCACCGGCGTCGCCCAGTCCGCCGCCGAGCCCAGGGTCATCGAGATGACGGCACACCGCTTCGCTTACGAGCCGAACGAGATCGCGCTGAAAGCCGGCGAGCGAGTGGTCATCGCGATCCGCTCGCTGGATTTCGTGCACGGCATGAACATCCCCGACCTGGGCAAGCGGCTGGACCTGGTGCCCGGCAGCGTGACGCGCCTGGAGCTGCAGCCCAAGGCGCCGGGCACCATCGATTTCGTCTGCGACAACTTCTGCGGCGACGGCCATGAAAGGATGCACGGCCGCTTCATCGTCAGTGCGTAGCCGCCCAAGAAGCCTAGGATCGCGGGCGTGAGCCATCGCCAGCTCTTCGATGCACAGGTTCTGCCGCACCTGGATGCGGCCTACAACCTGGCGCGCTGGCTGTTGCGCAGCGACCAGGCCGCCGAAGACGCGGTGCAGGAGGCTTCCATGCGCGCCTTTCGCCACCTCGACACGCTGCGCGGCGACGATGCGCGCCCGTGGCTGCTCGGCATCGTGCGCAACACCTGCTTCACGATGCTGGCGCGCACGCGCAGCCAGCCCCACTGGGTGGACTTCGACGAAGCCGAGTTCGAGGCCGCCCAGGTCGAAGCGCCGCGTCACGCCAGCGACCCCGAACAGCAGTTGCAGCAGCAGCGCACCCGGACGCGGATCGACGCGGCGATCCGCGCACTCTCGCCGCCGCTGCGCGAGGTGATCGTGCTGCGCGAGCTCGAAGACCTCGACTATGCCCAGATCGCGAAGATCGCCGCCGTGCCGATCGGCACCGTGATGTCGCGCCTGGCGCGGGCGCGCGGCAAGCTGCGCACGGCGCTGGCGTCGATCAGCCTGGGCGAGTGAGAACGACATGAGCCTCGACGACCAAGACCTGTCCTCGCTGATTCGCCGCCATGCCACGCGGCACGCGGCCCCCGATGCGCTGCGCGCCGGCATTCGCACCCAGGTCGCGCTGGCCGATGCCGGGCGCGCCGAATCGCGCGCGCCGTCGAGGTCGACCCTGCGCGACTGGCTCGCGCCGCGCTGGCGCACCGCATCGGTCAGCTTTGCGCTGGGTCTGGTCTGCGCGATGCTGGTGCTGCCGCTGGCGCAGCGCCTGGATCCGATTCCCTCGATGGAGGGCGAGCTCGTGGCCGACCACGTGCGCGCGCTGCAGGCGGGCCCGTTGACCGAGGTGGCGTCGACGGATCGCCATACCGTGAAGCCCTGGTTCCAGGGGCGGCTGGACTATGCGCCGCCGGTGTTCGATCTGGCCGCACAAGGGTTCCCGCTGATGGGCGGCCGTCTCGAGCATGTGCACGGCAGCGCCGTCGCGGCACTGGCCTACGCGCGCAACCGCCATGTGATCGACGTCTTCGTGTGGCCGAGCAGCGCGCAGGCAGCACCGGCGCGGCGTCAATACCGGGGCTTCAACGTGCTGCACTGGGCCGACGGCTCGATGCAATACTGGGCCGTTTCCGACCTCGAACGAACCGAGATGGAACGTTTCGCGCAGTTGTGGCGGGAACAGGCTGCGGCGCAGCAATGACTCGACAGACCGGACTCAGCAGACGCCGAAGCGGATGCCGCGCTCGCGCAGGTAGCGCCGGTAGGCCGCCGAGCTGCGGTCCGCGGCGCTGTGCAGCTCGCGCACCGGCGCGTCGTCGCTGATCGGCAGGCGCTTCGGCGACTGCGACTCGAGCACCGGCTGGTCCTGGCCGAAGATCGTGTGCTGGAACGCCTGCAGTTTCTCGTCGCTGGACTCGAAGTCGTTCATCGCGAGACGGAACCAGACCCGGCTGGATTCCGGCGAGACCGGGCAGACGAACAACGCGATAGCCTCGCGGAACTCGTCGATCGCGACGCTGGCCGCGTCGGGCACCTTGCACAGCACCGCGGTGTAGGGCGCGTTGACCTCGTAGGTGTACTCGACCTGCGCGCCGCCCTCGGCATGCACGCTGGAGCGCGGCTGCCAGGCCTTGCAGCCGCTCGCGAGAAAGCCGTCGGCGGTCGCGGTGACGCGGTAGTCGTCGACCTCGAGATGGCCGCGGTCACCGAGCCAGCCGTCGTGCACGAAGCCGAAGTGCGCCATGTCGAGAAAGTTCTCGACGATGCGCGGTGCACTGGTCGCGACCTCGTACGGGCCGCAATGGGTCTTGCGCAGCCGGGCGTCGTGCTCGGCCGCGAACGCGGGCACGTCATCGCGCCCGTCCGCCGCCGCATCCAGACGCACCCACAACAAGCCGTATTGCTCGCGCACCGCGTGGGCTTGCGCACGGTGGGCGAGCGGCGGTACGAACCCGGGCAGCGCCGGCACCGCGACGGCCTGCCCCGCGCCATCGAAGCGCCAGCCGTGGTATGCGCATTCGAGCTCGCCGCCACGCACGCAGCCCAGCGAGAGCCGCGCGCCGCGGTGCGGGCAGCGGTCGGCGAACGCATGCGCAACGCCGGCCGCATCGCGCCACAGCACCAGCGGCTCGTCCAGCAACTGCACCGCGAGCGGCTTGTTGACCAGATCGACCGCACTCGCGACCGGATGCCAGAGACTGCGTTCGACGCTCATGCAGCGAATGCTACTTGGCCGCCGGCGACTTGCCCTCCACGCCTTGCACGTAGAAGCTGACCTTGCCGTTCCAGGCATCGTCGGCGACCTGGCCCTTGGCCAGCACTTCTTTCCCGGTGTTGTCGAGCAGCGGGCCCTTGAACACCGCGAGCGTGCCGTCCTTCAAGCCGGCCTTGGCTTTTTCGACCAGCTTCTTCACGTCGTCCGGCACGACCGGGTTGAGGTTGACGAAGTCGTTCATGCCCTCCTTCGTGCCCCACTTGGTCGCACCGGTCTTCCAGGTCTTGTTCAGCACCTCGTCGACCGCCTTCTGGTAGTACACCGCCCAGGTCAGCACGCACGACGCGAGGTGCGCCTTGGGTGCGTAGGCGCTCATGTCGCTGTCCCAGCCGAACGCGTACTTGCCGTTCTTCGCGGCGGTCTGCAGCACCGCGCTCGAGTCGGTGTTCTGCAGCAGCACGTCGGCGCCGAAGTTGATCAGCGACTGCGCCGCTTCGCCCTCCTTCGGCGGGTCGAACCAGTTGTTGACCCAGACGACCTTGAGCCTGGCCTTCGGGTTCACGCTCTGCGCGCCCAGGATGTAGGCGTTCAGGTTGCGCATCACCTCGGGGATGGGGAACGCGCCGACGAAGCCCAGCGTGTTGCTCTTCGTCATCCTGCCGGCGACGATGCCGGCGAGATACGCGTCTTCATAGAACTTGCCCTCGTAGACGCGCAGGTTGGGTGCGGTCTTGTAGCCGGTCGCATGTTCGAAGTAGACGTCGGGGAAGTCGCGCGCGACCTTTTCCATCGCATCGCCATAGCCGAAGCTGGTCGCGAAGATCAACTTGTTGCCTTGGGCCACCAGGTCGCGGATCACGCGTTCCGCATCGGCACCCTCGGGCACGTTCTCGACATAGGTGGTCGTGATCTTCGCGCCGTACTTGGCCTCGATGGCCTTGCGGCCGGTGTCGTGCGCGAAGGTCCAGCCCGCGTCGCCGACCGGGCCGACGTAGACGAAGCCGATCTTCAGCGGCTCGGCCGCCAGCGCGGTCGACATGGCCGAGGCCGCGAGGGCAAGCGCCGCACTCGCCAGCAGGGTTCTGCGTTGCATCGTCATCATCGCTCCGTTCAGAAGTGGTACTCGGCGCGGACCATGGGCGTGCGCGCGGTCGCGCCTTCGCCGGCGCCGGAGGCGACCGTCGGGTTGCCGAACTTGTTGCGCCAGTACTCGTACTCGAGGCCGACCAGGAAGGTCTTCTTCGAGCCGCCCATCGAGGCACCGACGTCCCACATCAGCGTCGCGTCGATGTGAGTCTCGGGCGCAGTGTCGCCGCCGAACTCGTTCTGGCCCTTGGACCCGATGTACAGCGCATAGCCGTTGAACGACAGCGGCAGCGAGCCGATGGCGATGCCCCAGTCGGCCTCGAGCGCGCCATGGTTCTTGTAGTGGTAGCGCGAGCTGATCGCCGCGGGCGCATTGCTCTCGTCGAACAACAGCGCCGAGACGTTCAGGAAGCCCGGCACATCGAACATCGCGGTGGGGCCGACGACGAACATGCGCTTCTTCGAGGCATAACCGTCGTTCTTGGTGTTCCAGTCGAAGCCGGCGGTCAGCCCGAGGCCGCGCACCGGGCCGAACTTCAGCTCCTTGCCGCTGACCTTGCCGATGTCCAGTGTGTGGCGAAACACCGCGTAGACCTCCTGCGCGCCGGGGTTGCCCTCGGTGCCGTTGCCCGGGTCGTTGCGGTCCGACATCAGGAAGTCGACGTTGA
>DATEFR010000752.1:0-3324 GCA_035280545.1 Burkholderiaceae bacterium
CAGCGCTTTCGCACCGACGGCTTCACGCACCTGCCGCCGATGCGCGCGCTCGGCGAGATGTGGATGCGCGACGGCAAGCAGGAGGCGGCCGGCGGCGGCGCATTGCGCGCGACCGATGCGGCGACTGCGGCCGGCTACGTGCTCGCCGCCGAGTTGCGTGCTTGCGGCGTCGACTTCAGCTTCACGCCGGTGCTCGACCTGGACCACGGCGCGAGCGCGATCATCGGCGACCGAGCGTTCCACCGCGACCCTCGCGTCGCGACGCTGCTCGCGAAGAGCCTGATGCACGGCCTCTTGCTTGCCGGCATGAAGAGCTGCGGCAAACACTTCCCCGGCCATGGGTACGTCGAGGCCGACAGCCATGTCGATCTGCCGGTCGACAAACGAAGCCTGAAGGCGATCTTGGCCGACGATGCGACGCCGTACGAATGGCTGAGCACCAGCCTCGCATCGGTGATGCCGGCCCACATCGTTTACGCGAAGGTCGATCAGAACCCGGCGGGCTTCTCGGCGCGCTGGCTGAAGGACATCCTGCGCCAGCAGCTCGGCTTCATCGGCGCAGTCTTCAGCGACGACCTGAGCATGCGCGGCGCGCGCCGCCTGGGCGGCGTCGACGTCACCTACACGGAGGCGGCGACGGTCGCGTTGAATGCCGGCTGCGACCTGGTGCTGCTGTGCAACCAGTCGCTGAACGGCGGCAAGCCGGTGGACGAGCTGCTCGATGGCTTGCTGGACGCGCAGTCCGAAGGCCGTTGGCAGGCCGACCCGGACAGCGAAGCGCGTCGCCTCGACCTGTTGCCGCGGACCGCGCCGCTCGCCTGGGATGAGCTGATGCACGCGCCGGCGTACCACCGCGCGCTCGAGATGCTGCCCTGAGCGGGAGGGCCCTCACCCCTGGCCCTCTCCCGCAAGCGGGAGAGGGAGGCAGAGAGGAGCCATGCGTGACTCCCTCTCCCGCTTGCGGGAGAGGGCTGGGGTGAGGGCCTGGGCGCTCAGCCCTGCGGCCGCGAGCCCGCTGCCGGCGTCTCGAACGGCAGCTTGAACTGCGCCAGGTCCTTGCGCGTCTCGACCAGCACCAGCGGACCTTCATCAACCCGCACGACCGGCTTGCGTTCGCGCGGCACATGCACTGGCCGCGGCTCGGCGGCCATCGCGTCCTGCACGGCGCGGATCTTCTCGGCATCCGAATTGACCCACTGCAGGCCGGCCGCTTCGGCGACCTGCTGCAGTTGATCCATCGGCAGCACGAACGGCTCGATCGTGGCGGTCGTGACCATCGTCTCGGCCGCGACGGCGCTCGACGGTTCAGCTGTTTCCGCCGTCACGGGTTCGGCGACGAGCGGCGACGTGATGGCCGCAGCCGCCGTCACCGGCTCCGATGCCACCGTCTCGACGGGCACCCACGCCTCGGCGGCGCGCTGCACCGGTTCTTCCGCTTCAGGCAGCCCACGTTCCGACACCGCATCGGTCACGCCCGCGAGTTCCGGAGCGGCACCTTCGGCACGCTCCTCGCCACCGCGTTCGCGTCGGTTGCGATCACGGCCACGGCCGCGGCGCCGGCCTTCGCCGCCGGCTTCGCGTTCCGCCTCGTCCGGACCGCTCGTCGTCGTTTCGCTCGACGCCTCTTCGCTCGCGCCGATCGGCGCAGCCGTGTCGGCGATCGGGTCGGCGATCTCGTCCTCGCTCACGCGGGCTTGCTCGCCATTCGCGCCGATGCTCGCCTCGCCACGATCGCGGCCGCGTCCGCCGCGGCGGCGGCGCCGGCGTTGCTGCTCGCCCTGACCCTCGCCTGCTTCGGCCGCTTCGGGCGTTGGCAGCGTGTCGGCGAAGGCGAGATTGGGTGCGGCCTCTTCGCTCGCGGCTTCGGCCGCTGCGAGTGCGTCGGGGCGGCGCGGCTCGCGTTCGGGGCGCGGGCCACGGCGGTTGTCGCGACCCTCACGACCTTCACGACCTTCGGTGGCACGGCCTTCACCGCGTTGCGTCTGGATGTCGCCTGCTTCGCCGCGTGCCGTTGCCGCCTCGTCACCGCCGGTACGAGCGCCGCGCTCGGGGCGTTGACCGCGTCGGCCGTCGCGACCTTCGCGGTTGTCGCGGCCCTCGCCACGTTCGCCGCGTTCCGCACGTTCGCCACGTTCCGTACGCTCGCCACGTTCCGCACGATCGCCGCGCTCACCGCGTTCACTCCCGCGCTTGCCGCCGCGGTCGCCGCGCTCGCCACGTTCACCTCGTCCACCGCGACCCCGGTCGCGATCACCGCGCCCTTCGCCGGCCTTCGCCGCGACAGGTTCCGCCGCCGTGACCGGCACGCTGGCCGCGGCAACAGGCTGCTCGCTCTCGCCGCCGAACAAGCGCTTGACCCACGAGAAGAAACCGCTGCCGGCTGGGACCGGCGGCGCTGCGACAGGCGCAGGTGCCGGGACCGGCGCCGCGGCCACCGGGGCCGGAGCCGGCTTGGGCGGTGCTTGCGGCGCCGGCGTCTCGGGCAGGATGCCCTTGATCACCGGCTCCTGCTTGGCCTTGGCGCCTTCGGCGTTGCGGCGCCGCGTGATGCCGACTTCCTCGTCGGGCTGGTCGATCATCGTGTAGCTGGCCTGCAGGTTCTCGAGCCGCGGGTCGTCGTGGCGCAGCCGCTCGAGGCGGTAGTTGGGCGTCTCGAGCGCCTTGTTCGGCACCAGCAGCACGGTCACGCGCTGCTTCAGCTCGATCTTCGTGATCTCGGTGCGCTTCTCGTTCAGCAGGAACGACGTGACCTCCACCGGCACCTGCACGTGCACCGCGGCGGTGTTGTCCTTCATCGACTCTTCCTGGACCATGCGCAGGATCTGCAGCGCCGAGCTCTCGGTATCGCGGATGTGGCCGGTGCCGTTGCAGCGCGGGCAGGTGATGTGGCTGCCTTCGCTCAGGGCCGGGCGCAGGCGCTGGCGCGAGAGCTCGAGCAGGCCGAACTTGCTGATCGAGCTGAACTGCACGCGGGCGCGGTCCTGGCGCAGCGCATCGCGCAGCCGGGTCTCGACCTCGCGCCGGTTCTTCGACTCTTCCATGTCGATGAAGTCGACGACGATCAGCCCGCCCAGGTCGCGCAGCCGCATCTGGCGCGCGATCTCGTCGGCGGCCTCGCGGTTGGTGCGGGTGGCGGTCTCCTCGATGTCGGAGCCGCGCGTCGAGCGCGCCGAGTTCACGTCGACCGAGACCAGCGCCTCGGTGTGGTCGATCACGATCGCGCCGCCCGACGGCAGGTTCACGGTGCGCGAGAACGCGGTCTCGATCTGGTGCTCGATCTGGAAGCGGCTGAACAGCGGCGCGTCGTCGCGGTAGCGCTTGACC